>JANMZS010000225.1:0-8513 GCA_031383535.1 Flavobacterium sp. | reverse complement strand
CACAACCAATATTCTGAATATTCAGGCGATGCTTGGTACACCAGAACCTTTAAAGTGGATGATTCTCAAAAAAATCAATTGGTTCGTTTGGTATTTGAATCGGTGTATAATGACTGTAAAGTTTGGGTAAACGGAAAATTAATGGGTGAAAATCATTTGGGATTTCTCCCTTTTGAATTTGATATTTCTAAAGTGATTAATTACAACCAAGAAAATCGGATAACAGTATTAGTAAATAATATGTTCAAAAAAGGGGCAATGTGGAGTTGGGGAGGTATTCGCCGACCAGTTTCGCTTGAAATTACAGCACCTATTCGCATCGATTACCAACACATCACTGCTATTCCTGATTTGAAAAAAGGAACTGCCAATGTGCAAATAAAAATAGTGGGCAGCAATACAACGTCCGTAGATAAATCCATTTCCTACAACGTTTCTTTAAAAAAAGAAGGAAAAATAGTGGCGCAAACAAAGATAAATGCTACCATTCCAGCAAATACTTTAGAGTACACTACTTTTTCCACCATCCAGCTTCCAAAACCGAATGTTACTTTATGGCATTATGATTTTCCTGTGCTTTATGAATCATCAGTTTCTTTAAACGATGGTAATAAAATCAAACAAACTATCACGAATAAATTTGGAATTCGAAAAATTGAAGTCGTTGGAAACAAAATTTTATTGAATGGCGAAAGTATTCGTCCAGTAGGTTTCAATGTTTTGGCAGAAGATCGAATTACTGGCACAACACTTCCTTTAGAGAAAATCAAAGCTGATGTAGATATGATGAAAAGTATGGGCGTGGTTATGACACGTTTGGCTCACGTTACCCTTCCGGAAGATTATTTGAATTATCTAGACGAAAAAGGAATTATGATTTTTTCTGAAGTTGGATTGTGGGGAAAAGACAGATGGGTCGATCCAGACCACCCAATGCCTAAAGAATGGTTGAAACGTATTATAAAAAAAGAATACAATCACCCCTCCATTATTGGATGGAGTGTTGGAAATGAAATAGGTGGTGTAAACAATAATCCAAAAAACCGAGAATATATAAAAGGAGCGGTTGAAATGGCAAAAGAATTAGACCCCAATCGATTGGCAGTTTACGCGTCAAATACTGCACAAAGTCAGGTTGATGATGCCATAAAATACTGTGATTTGGCTTTGCTCAATTTATACGGTGGTTTTAGTGGTGTTGACAAAGCTTGGAATTTTCATAAAATGCCCATTTTTGTTTCGGAATTTGGTCAAAATTTAAACTCAGACGATCCTAATTTAGGCATTGTAAACATCAAAAAAATGATGGATGATATGCGTAACAAAGAATATGTTTTAGGACTATCACTCTGGACTTTGAACGATTATAGAAGTAAGTACAATGCAGAGCCACCAACGGCTGCATCGTGGACAACTCCGCCATCACAAAATAGAACTTGGGGAATTGTAACTACTTTGGGCAAACCCAAACGCTCTTTTGTAACTACTCAAAAAGAATATGCCCCTGTTAAGGGAATCGCATTATCAGAAATTAATAAAGAAAATGGAACTGCCAAAATCACAATAACACCAAGAGCCAAATTAGATATTCCAGCCAATATCTTGAGGGGTTATAAGTTACAATGGAGTGTTTTAAATGCTAATTTTTCAGCCCAAAAATCAGGAGAAAAAGTACTCAAAACCATTTACCCAGGCGATAGCGAACTTTCATTTGATATTAAAAATAATCTATCTAAATCAAAAGGGATTAAAATCGAATTTGTCGATCCACAAGGCTATGTAGTTTTAGACGAGGTGTATTATTTTGCAGTCCCCAATCAGCCTAAAATCAAACATACTAATGTAGCCAATGACGGCGTTCGATTTATTTTTGACAAAGTAGCTGGAGCCGATGAATATGCAGTGCAATATCAGCTAAATGATTCTATTTATACCACAAACAAAACCATTAATAACTTTGTAGAAATCGAGGACAAGAAAGTAAAACAGGGTGTTAATTGGACTTATAAGTTAATAGCGTACAACAAAGCAGGTGCAAGTACACCATCAGAAGAAGTAGTTGTTGCCAAAAACGAATTGGATTTACCACCCATAATTTGGGATGCCATTAGAAATAAGACCAACATTTTTATTGGTTTTGAGGTTTTGCCAAAAGACGATATGTATGAAATAGAATACGGTTTTAAACCCCAAGATTATACAAAAAAGTTAGCCTTTAAAAATCAAGGTGTAGTGCGATTATCAAATATTCCTCTTGATACTCCGGTATATTTCAGAATGAGAATCCGAAAACAAACTGGTTTTACAAGTGAATGGACTCACGAGATAAAAGTAGAATAGAAATTGTGTATTTTTGGAATCCATAATTATAAATCAAGGATTTAATTACAATCAAATAATGAAAAAAACAACCTTACTTTTCGCAATTACGCTATTTAGTCTTACTTTGATACAAACAGTAGAAGCAAAAATTAAACTTCCAGCTATTGTTTCATCCAATATGGTTTTACAGAGAAACACTACTGTGAAACTTTGGGGTTGGGCAGATGCCAATGAGAAAATCACTATTAAAACCTCTTGGTTAAAAAAAACAATGAACATTCAAGCGGATACGGAAGGGAATTGGTCCATTGATGCTCAAACTACTAATAGCAAAGAGCCGCAAATCATTACCATAAAAAGCAAAACTTCGGATATTACATTAGATAATATTTTGTTTGGAGAAGTTTGGTTGTGTTCTGGGCAATCCAATATGGAAATGCCCATGAAGGGCTATACTGGTCAACCCATATTTGGGGGAGCAGCAGCAATTGCAAAATCGAACAATCAAAATTTAAGATTATTCTCGGTTACTAAACGAATTGGATCGAAAACACCACTCAAAGATATTGAAAAGTATTATTCCCCATGGCAGCAAGCAACACCCGAAAATGTTATGAAATTTAGTGCTGTCGCCTATTTCTATGGACAGCAACTACAAGAAATTTTAGATGTTCCAGTAGGACTAATACTAAGTTCTTGGGGCGGTAGTTCGGTTCAGGCTTGGATGAGTAATGAAGCTTTGAGTAAGTATCAAACGATTGATCTTAGCGATAAAGATATAAATGTAAAACCAAATACGATACCCACTGCGTTATACAATTCGATGATTAATCCATTAATTCCATACACTATCAAAGGAGCTATATGGTATCAGGGCGAAGCTAATGTTGAACAAGCAACAAAGTATAAGGAACTTTTCCCAGCTATGGTCGAAGATTGGAGAAAACGCTGGGGTATTGGTAATTTTCCGTTTTATTATGTACAAATTGCTCCTTTTACCTATAGTGGTAACGAAACAACATCCAATAATAAAAATTCAGCCTTCATCCGTGAAGCACAACTCCAATGTTTAGATTTAATTCCTAACTCAGGGATTGCAATTACAATGGATATTGGATCTGAAAATTCCATTCATCCACCAAAGAAGAAAGAAGTGGCTGATCGATTATTATACAATGCTTTACACAAAACGTATGATTTTAAAACTATAGATTTTGAAAGTCCTACTTATGATTCGATGGAAGTTAAAAATGGCGGACTTATGCTAAAATTCAAAAATGAAGAAAATGGAGTCTATTCTCATAACGGACTTGAGGGATTTGAGATAGCTGGAAATGACAAGGTTTTTTATCCCGCTAATGCTAAAATTGTTGACCGGAAAAAAGTATTCGTTTCAAGTGACAAAGTACTTAATCCCGTTGCGGTGAGATATTGCTGGAACAATTGGGTAACAGGAACTCTTTACAACACCAATCTTTTACCTGCCTCTTCCTTTAGAACTGATGACTGGAAAGACGCAACTAAAATTAAATAACAGTACCCGTTAAAGAAATTAACCAAAAAATAAGGAGCCCCAAGAGGTTACATTATATTAAAAAACCAAAAACTAGTATTTAACTAATCAAAAAAATTACAGATGAAAATAAAAGGGATGCGTTGGTGGATTATTGTATTATTATTTTTTGCCGCCGTTTTGAATTATATAGACCGACAAACTTTATCAGCTTTGGCACCAACCATACAATTAGATTTGGGTATGGATGATCAAGAATATGCTAACGTGATTAATATATTCTTAATAGCCTATACTATTGCTTACTTGATTTCAGGTCGGGTTGCCGATAAAATAGGCACACGCGCCAGTTTATTCTTCTTCGTAGCATGGTGGTCTGTATTCAATATGCTTACGGCAGCTGCGCGTGGAGTAACCTCATTAAGCTTTTACCGATTTGGATTAGGCTTAGGAGAAGCAGGTATTTGGCCTGCAGCCTCAAAAGCAGTGTCGGAATGGTTTCCCCCAAAAGAGAGAGCTCTTGCAATTGGTTTATATACTATGGGAGCAACTGTTGGGGCAACCATTGCTCCCTATATTGTTATTCCATTAGCCACCTATAAATATGCAGAAGTATTTCCAGCGATTGCCGATTTTTTAGGTAATGGAACTGGTTGGCGAGTAGCATTTATACTTACGGGATTAGCTGGTTTAGTTTGGCTTATTCCTTGGTTAATGATTTACAGACGCCCAGAAAAAAGTAAGCTTATTACAGCCGATGAATTAGCTATGTTAGAAACCGCTTCATCTGCGGAAGATACAGGCAGTAAAGAAACTGCAAATGCTTGGTCTTGGAAACAAGTGCTGTCTTTTAGAGGTACTTGGTTGTTGTTATTGGCTCGTTTAATTACGGATCCTGTTTGGTATTTCTACCAATTTTGGTTCCCAAAATATTTAAGTGCTGATAGAAATCTTTCGCAAGAAGACTTAAAAATCACATGGGTAATCTATGCGGCAGCTGGTGTTGGTAGCTTGTTAGGCGGCATTATATCGGGTCAAATTGTAAAAAGAGGAGTGCTGCCTGTTGCGAGTAGAATGTGGGTAATGTTATTTTGTGCGTTACTAATGCCATTATCACCATTTATAGCATCTGCATCAGGTTTAAATGCTTCACTAATACTTACCGTTTTTACCGTAATTGCAGCTTTGGCTTGGTTAATAAACATTAGTTCTTTAATTGTGGATATTGTACCTAAACATTCGTTAGGAACTGTGTTTAGTGTAGTGGCCGCAGGAAGTACCCTTGGAGGCATAGTAATGAACATGATTGTAGCTTCGATGGTAACAGGACCATCTGACAAACCAGTTGGTTTCTTAGATTCCGCTTTTCACGTAGTGCTAGACCCAATATTAAACGCAGTGCAAGGACAAGGCTATAGCCAGTGGTTTTTAATCATGGCATTCTTGCACCCTGTAGCTTGGCTATTGTTGAAATTTGGTGGGATTTATCGTTATTCGACAGAAAAATAAATCAAAGTAAATTTTGTAAACCCTTAAAATGAGCATTTATTTTAAGGGTTTATTCTTTATACCAAATAGGCTTTTAAATTCACTGGAAAAATTTATGTTGTTTTGTCATCCTACCAAAGGGAGACCCGAGCGAAGCAAATCACATAAGATGAGCAACTAATGAGATTCCTCGTTCCTCGGAATGACAAAATACGGACTTTATTATCTTAACTTAATGACATTGAGCGATAGTGAACAGGCGAAGCAAATCACATAATATGAGCAACTAATGAGATTTCTCGTTCCTCGGAATGACAAAATAAGAGTTTTTATTCTCTTAACTTAATGACATTGGACTTTAGTCAACGGCAATTGAAATAACAGTATTGCAGTAAATTAAAGGGTTAATTCGTGTAATTAAATTGTATTGCTCCAACACTCGGTACTCCTTTTATTTGATTGTCCATAATGTCTTTTTTCATTTTTAAATCAAATAATAAATTGAAATTAGTTTCTGGTAATGTGGGTATTTCAATTCCTTTATTTTGAATTAAGCTTGGATCTTTCGGAATGTAATCTGCTATATTAAGTCCCCCTTCATTAGAAAATAATGGATTTCCAATTAAGGATGCAGTATCTTCTATTTTCAAATCCTTTGGCCATGTATTCTCGTTTAAAAATAGATTATTCACACAAAAAACATTTTCGACTTTTAATCCTTTTTGAGCATCTTTTTTGTTTTGATCTCCTAACACCACTTTTGATGCTCCTTTAATACAAAAGATATTATTAGCAATTATTATTCCCTTACTGGTATTATCAATTGCAAATTTAGCCTCTATATTGGCATCCGAATAAATGGTATTATTGTAAAAATAAGAGTTCACCGGGCCCTTAGGTTCTTTATTCCCTTGATATCCACTTAGCCAAAACACCTTACCTTCCTGAAATGCACCATCAACTCCTTTTATACGGTAACCATCATTAATACTAATGTTGTAACGATAGATACAATTATAATTGTTACCGAGTATTTCGCAGAAACCTCCAGCGTTAAAAGCACTAATATTATATTGCAAAACAATATTATCACAATTATAGTCTATATGCGCTCCAGCAGAATCTCCTGGGCCATTAGCATACAGAAATTCGTTTTTTTCTATCAAAACATTTGATGAACCCCAAGTCCAAAGTCCGCTACCTCTACCCCACTTTCTAGAATCATCATTACATCCCGAATGGGAGATTTTGTTTTTTGCTACATAAACATCCGCAACCTCAGACATCTGAATTCCAGGACCACCTGTATTTTCAATTGTATTATTTACAAGCTCAATATGCTTACTATTTTTATTGTTTCCTGTTAACTTTATTCCTGTGTGACAAACACTATTGATGTGGCAATTTTCTATTTTGATGTATTCCATCACTATTTCAGGATTATCATTTATTAACCGAATTCCCCAGCCATATTTTTGAGTCCCATTGGCTGATTTAACTTCTTCCTTTCCTCTAATAAAACCTGGATTTTCATAAAATACATTTTGCACATTTATATTTTGAATCAGAATATGTTCCATACGTTTTGATTCATTGGCAGTTACTAACACACCACATCGCATCTTAAGATCACTATCTTCATTAGTATATCCATTTGCAGTAAGGGTAATATTAGATACTTCAATAAAACTAGCATCTTGCAATAAAATTCCATTAGCCTGATTTTTGAAATCAATAATTGCTGGGGTATTCAAATTAGTATCCTTCCAAAGTATACTAGTTATAATTATAGGATTTTGTAGGGAGCCCTTTTGATTCATTAATTTTAGGCTTCCAGTATATACTTCACCACAGGCTAATACAATTCGATCACCAGGAAGTAAAGCTATTTTAGATATTGACTCTAATGATTTGAAAGGTCTATTCATAGATTCTCCTGAATTCAAATCATTACCGTAAACAGGGTGAACATAATAGTCTTTAGCTAATACTTTTTGATTAAATACTGTTAAAAGAAAAACAACGATGATTATAAATTTAGAATTCATTTCTTTTAATTAAATATACATGTGATTAATAGAAAAAAAACGAGTGGTGTTTAATTGATTAAAACACTACTCGTTTCCTATAATTTATCATCGAAAGCAAATTAAAATTTCAATATGATGAAACTAATGTTAACAATATGATGACTTTAAAATAATTAAAACTACCAACCTGTATTTTGTTTTAATTTACCATTACTTTTAAAAATTTCAGATAATGGAATTGGGTATAAATACATCTTTTCATCAAAGGCTCTCACTTCTAATAATTTTTTTTCGAAAACAGGAACAGTATTAGCATCTAGCGTTATATCCATTTTATAGATTTCTTTTGTTTCCTCACCAATTTTCCAGCGACGAACGTCCCAAAAACGATGATCTTCAAAAGCTAATTCCACACGACGTTCATTACGTAGTTTGGTTCTAAAATCAGCTGGACTCATACCCGTTGGAAATGCAGGCATACCTGCGCGACGTCTTACTAAATTTACAGCCTGAAGTGCAGTCATACTAACTTTACCGTCAGTAGTTATTGTAATTGCCGGTCCATAAGCTTCATTCATAGCCTCAGCAAAATTCAATAATACTTCGCCATAGCGAAAGATAATCCAAGAATGTTCTCTTGTGGTAACTGTACCTAATTTTTGGTCTAGATTTATAGTTTCAATTAGATGTTTTTTCAAATAATACCCTGTTTTTGTGGCATTTGCTAATGGTAATCCATTAGTTCCTCCATAATATGTATATACAGGTTTACTTTTCCATACAGATCCATTCACAATTATGGTTTGCCCTAAACGGGGGTCTCTGCTATTACCGTAGGGAGAAGTAGGTCTATAACCCGAAGCGGGATTAGTTATAGGAAGACCTGTAGTTCTCATTTCATAAGCATCTACTAAATTTTGTGTAGGACAAGTTCCAGTACCACCGCCTTCATAACCTATTGGAAAGTTTCTTCTTTCAAAGGCATTAGAAGCTGCCTCACGTCTCTCAAAGATTAATTCTGATCCTGGAGATAGAGAAAGGTTATTTACTACGGTGGAATAAGATGGCGATAATCCATAAATCCCTAAATCAATCACTTGCTTAGCAGCTAAGGCAGCTTTTTGCCATAAAGTCATATCCACAGGATTATTATTGAATAA
>JANMZS010000108.1:0-3521 GCA_031383535.1 Flavobacterium sp. | reverse complement strand
TGTTTAATTGGTTGATTGTTAAAACGGATATTCAAAAAGCAAGTAAAGTTAGATCAAGCAAAGGTTTGTTGATTCATATCTTCGGAAAAATCGCTGCGGCTTTTTTAAATTTAGCATTTTAACCCTTGATTCGCATTAATAGTTAATTATATAAACAAGAGTGACATTTTTACTAAAGAAACTTTTAATGATTTAAATTTACCTGAAGAAATAAAAGAAGCTTATCTTAATCTAAGTAGAAATTCAAAAAGCATTAAAGATTTAGACTTCTTTTTCTTTGACACTTCAAATCACTTAAAACAAGAAAACAATGCTTCTTTTAACTCTGATTTTGTCAAAGTATTTATAAAAATTGGGTTAATTAAATCTAACTTAAATACAAAAGATGAAATTAATAACTTAGAAATAAGAAAAGATACTTTTACAACCCAAAACATTGAATTAACCGTATTAGGTAATCTTGTTAATAATACAAGAGATACTTATGAGGCTCTCAAAAAAAATCAGGTAATTTAATCTCAAACTACCCCAACCAACCATCACGATCCAGGCTTCTATATTGAATAGCTTCGGCAATGTGCGAAGAAATTACTTTTGGCGCAGCTTCTAAATCAGCAATAGTTCGAGCTACTTTCAATATTCTATCATAAGCCCGAGCAGAAAGATTTAATCGTTCCATGGCTGTTTTTAACAATTGTTTTGACACATCGTCAAGCGCACAATATTCGCGAATATGTTTAGTATTCATTTGAGCATTGTAATGAATATTCTCCATTTGCACAAAACGCTGCGTTTGAAGTTCTCTTGCAGCCGTTACCCTTTTTCTTATTTCTACACTACTCTCCGCCTTTCTATCATCGGATAACTTTTCGAAAGGAACTGGAGTTACTTCGATATGAATGTCGATTCTGTCCAAAAGTGGTCCTGAAATCTTACTTAAATACCGTTGCATTTCGTGTGGTGAAGAAGTTTGTGGTGAATCTGGATCGTTAAAAAAACCACTCGGACTCGGATTCATACTCGCCACTAACATAAACGATGAGGGATAGGTTACTGTAAACTTGGCTCTCGAAATAGTTACTTCTCTGTCCTCCAATGGCTGGCGCATTACTTCGAGTACATCTCGCTTAAATTCTGGCAATTCATCTAGAAACAAAACACCATTGTGTGCCATCGAAATTTCTCCAGGTTGTGGATAACTGCCTCCACCCACAAGAGCTACGTTAGAAATCGTATGATGCGGACTTCGAAACGGTCGTTGATTCATCAAACCTACTTCTTTGAGTTTTCCAGCAACACTGTGGATTTTGGTAGTTTCCAAAGCTTCACGTAAAGTCATTGGCGGCAAAATACTGGGCAAACGTTTGGCAAGCATTGTTTTTCCTGCACCTGGCGGACCAATAAGAATAATATTATGACCACCAGCAGCAGCAATTTCCATACAACGCTTGATACTCTCTTGCCCTTTGACATCGCTAAAATCAAATTCAGGAAAATCTAAGGTTTTATAGAATTCAGCTCGAGTGTCAATCTTTGTTGGTTCTAAAGTACCTTTACCTTTAAAAAAATCAATGACTTCTTGTAAATTTTCTACACCGTAAACATCAATTCCTTCAACAATTGCAGCTTCTTTTACATTTTGTTTTGGAAGAAAAAAACCTTTAAAACCTTCTTCTTTGGCTTTTATAGCGATAGGCAGTGCCCCACGAATAGGTTGTAAACCACCATCGAGCGAAAGTTCTCCCATGATGATGTATTTGTCAATATCTGCTGCTTTTATTTGTGATGAAGCAACTAGAATACCTACCGCCAGTGTTAAATCATAAGCTGAACCTTCTTTTCGTAAATCAGCTGGTGCCATATTAATAGTTATCTTTTTGCCTGGCATCAAATACTCATTGTTTTTGAGTGCAGCTGCTATTCTATAACTACTTTCCTTGATGGCATTGTCAGGCAAACCCACTAAGTGATACCCAATTCCTTTGTCTATATTTACTTCAACAGTGATTGTTGTAGCTTCAACTCCAAAAACAGCACTTCCAAAAACTTTTACTAGCATACTTTATATTTTAAAAATCTAAATTTAATATAAAAAAACTTTCAAAATTAAATTAAATTAACCTTTTATATAATATCTTGAAATTAATAATTTTCTTTGATAAAAATAATGAGTCTTTATTTTAAATTCAATTTTTGTTTAACAATTTTAGTCCATCTTCTTTATGAAAGTTATACTTCGAAACTTCGAACTTCCGTTAAAACATACTTTCACCATTTCAAGACATTCTTATAATACCCAATCTTCGTTAATAGTAGAATTACAAAGTGATGGTTTTTCGGGTTTTGGCGAAGCGACTGCTAACCAATATTATAATACTTCGGTAGATTCGATGAAACGGAATTTAGAAGTAATCCAACCTTTTATAGAGAGCACTACTCCCGATAGCTATCGAGATGAGACTCCAGAAGAGTTTTGGAATAAAGCACATTCCTTATTGCAAAAAGATCTTTTTGCCCTTTGTGCATTAGACATGGCTTATAATGATTGGTATGCTCGAAAAAAAGGAAAGAAATTATATGAATTATGGGGATATTCAATTGATAATAACCCAAAAACCGATTATACTATTGGAATTGATAGTATTGAAAAGATGGTTTCGAAAATGAAAGAGTTACCTTGGCCTATTTATAAAATAAAACTAGGTACTAAAGACGATATTAAAATTGTAACTGAATTAAGAAAGCACACTGATGCCGTTTTTAGAATTGATGCCAACTGTGGTTGGACAGTTTCCGAAACGATAAACAACGCTATTGAATTAAAAAAGCTAGGCGTTGAATTTTTAGAACAACCGCTAAAAGCAGCTGATTGGGCGGGACACAAAGAAGTTTATACCAATTCGGTTTTGCCAATTATTGCTGATGAAAGCTGTGTTGTTGAAGAAGATGTATCTAAATGCTACCACCATTTTCACGGTGTCAATATAAAACTCGGAAAATGTGGGGGTCTTACTCCTGCCAGAAGAATGATTGCCACTGCAAAAAAATTAGGTATGAAAACTATGGTGGGCTGTATGACAGAATCTACGATAGGCATTTCTGCTATTGCACATCTATTACCTGAACTAGATTTTGTTGATATGGATGGAGCTTTACTACTATCAAAAGATATAGCAAATGGAGTTATTGTATCTGATGGTATCATAACCTATTCTGATTTGAATGGAATTGGAACTAGATTACTCTAATCCTAAAAATATTCAGCAAAAACGCCATTTTATTAATAAAATTGCTAGTAAAATCGCACTTTTAAGATAATTTATTCAACAATTAAATTAAATTTAACAAAAAAAGGTATTAATGCGAATCAAGGGTTAAAATGCTAAATTTAAAAAAGCCGCAGCGATTTTTCCGAAGATATGAATCAACAAACCTTTGCTTGATCTAACTTTACTTGCAATTTTATTAATAAAATGGCGTTTTTGCTGAATATTTTTAGGATTAGAGTAATCTAGTTCCAA
>JANMZS010000107.1:0-13881 GCA_031383535.1 Flavobacterium sp. | reverse complement strand
TGTTTAATTGGTTGATTGTTAAAACGGATATTCAAAAAGCAAGTAAAGTTAGATCAAGCAAAGGTTTGTTGATTCATATCTTCGGAAAAATCGCTGCGGCTTTTTTAAATTTAGCATTTTAACCCTTGATTCGCATTATTAATTCTCCAAATATACCATTTTCTCACAAAATCAATCTACATAATCTTCACCGAAGTCATACTCAACGAACCCGCCACTAATTTGTCATTGAACAAACTCAGTTCTTCGGTTTTGTCTTTTAATCCTAATGTATAAATCAAAGGTAAATAATGGTCTGGCGTGGGAATCGCAATTTGTAAAGCTTTGCTTTGTTTTTCATAATCAATAAGCGGTTGGAAATTACCATCCAATAAATAATTGTTGATGGTTTCTCTCGCTTCAATAGCCCAATCAAAGCCGTAATTGTCTTTGTCAAAATTAGGAAAATCAACCAATCGCAAATTATGCACGATATTGCCGCTACCAATAATCAAGATTCCTTTTCGGCGTAAATCGCCCAATTTCTTTGCCAATTCAAAATGATATTGCGGAGATTTGGTATAGTCAATACTCAACTGAATCACGGGAACATTGGCTTCGGGATACAAATGCTTTACAACACTCCAAGTGCCGTGATCCAAACCCCAATGTTCGTCTAGTTCTACATCAACTGGTAGTAATAATTTCTTGGTTTCCACAGCCAATTCCGGATTTCCTTTGGCTGGATATTGCACCTCGAACAACGCTTGTGGAAAACCTCCAAAATCGTGAATCGTTCTGGGCATTTCCATAGCGGTAACTTTCGTTCCACTAGTAAACCAATGCGCCGAAATACACAAAATAGCGTTGGGTTGTGGTAATGTTTTTGCCAAATTCCGAAAGCCCGTCACAAACTCATTTTCTTCAATAGCATTCATTGGGCTTCCGGACCTAGAAACAAAACGGGCATTTTTTCGGTGTTCGAAAAAGTGTCTGAAATTTTATGTAAATCGTTTAGAGTGTTCATAATGAATATTTTTAGTTTGAAGATGCTAATTGCGATAATTCAATAAATTGAGATGCAATATTGCAATAAATTGAGACGCGATAAATCGCGCCTGTACGATGGCAAATTATTTTTTATAAAATTTATCTTCTTCCCATCTCGCTGGATTTTCTTCTATATAATTTTGTATTCTTTCGAATGATTCCGAATTTCGGATTATATGATCGTGGAAACGAGAATGCCACCCAAAATTTGGATTTATTTTTCGCATTTCAAAGGTACATCTTCCCTTATACCATCGGATTATTCTAGATATATTTTCCGCTAACATTGGATTATTTTCTCCAGCAAATCCTCCAATTCCATCCTTCTCCGGTACAGACGCGATTAATCGCGTCTCACCTCTATCAGGATTATTTTCAATCCTATCATTTTCAATATCATTATCCAAATTAGACGCGATAAATCGCGTCTCTACGGCGGCGGCAAAAATGGCTGATTTATCGATAATCAATATTCCGTGCATATGATTCGGCATAATCTGAAAATTACCCAATTCAACATAAGGGAATTGTTTTACTATTTCTATCCAATATTCCTCTGCCAATACTCCTACCGAATTTAAAATCATCTTTTTATCGACAACCTTTCCGAAAAAATGCTGCATTTCTTTGGTGCAAATCGTTATAAAATAGGCTCCATTTGAGCCATAATTCCAATTTTGCAATCTAGCTGATGGCACTCTATATTTATTTCGGAATTTTTCTGCCATAATTTATAATCATTTATCGATTTTCGATGCACAGACGCGATTTGTCGCGTCTCACAAAAAACTGGAAAATATGATGTGAGACGCGATAAATCGCGTCTCTACACAACATCATTCCACAAAACTCTCATCCTTAAATCCTATCAAATACAATTTATTTTTAGCTCTGGTCATTGCGGTGTACAACCACCGAATGTAATCTCTGTTGATACCGTCTGGCAAATAAAGTTGTTCGATAAAAACAGTATTCCATTGCCCACCTTGTGATTTGTGACAGGTAATTGCATACGAAAACTTGACTTGCAAACCGTTGAAATATTCGTTGGTTTTCACTTTTTGGAATTGCTTGAACTTGGTTTCTCCTTCGTAATCCTTTAAAACTTCCTGATACAATCGGTTCGATTCTTCATAAGTCAAAGACGGAGATTCGCTTTTTATGGTATCTAATAACAAGACGGTTTCGAATGGTTTTTGATTGGGATAATCGACCATTCTTATTTTTACTTTAGCAAAATTGAAGCTGTATAATTCTTTGATATTAAAGATTTCCAAAACTTCGATAATATCGCCATTGGCAATAAAACCCGCTTCGTCGGAATCTTTGAGCCAGAAATAATTGTTTTTCACAACCATCAAAAAATCACCTGTTGACAATTCGTTTTCTTTATCGAGAATTTTCGAGCGAATTTGCTCATTATATTGATTGGCTCTTTTATTCGACCGAACGATGAAGGTCGTATCTTCGATACTATAATTACTATAAGCCGAATTGATGGCGTCTTGAATATCATATCCGTCCGTCAAACGGACAATATCTTTGAAATTCTTAAGGTCAAATTGAAATTCGTCTATGAAAGAATCCTTCAACAATTCCCGAAGTTCGGTCGCGTTATACAAAATTCCAGAATTTTCTTCCTGACGCATCACTTCGTCCAATTCGATATGTTCGACTTCTTTATTGTAATTCAAGCCCAAAGTTTGAATATCCAAGGCGGGACTTATATCTAAATTCACGGGCGGTAATTGCGCCGTGTCTCCCAGTAAAATCATCTTGCAATTCGTTCCCGAATAGATGTATGAAATCAAATCATCGAGCAAAGAACCGTTTTCATACATTTTAGAATCCGAATTAGTATCTGAAATCATCGAAGCTTCATCGATAATAAAAATGGTGTTGGTGTGTTTGTTTTGTTGCAAAGTAAACGAAACGCCACCGCCAGAAGATTTCTTGGGAAAATAAATTTTCTTGTGAATCGTGAAAGCTGGCTTGTTCGAATAATTCGCAATTACTTTGGCTGCTCGACCCGTTGGTGCTAGCAAAACATATTTTTTATTGATATCGAGTAAATTATTGACGATGGTAGAAATCACGGTCGTTTTTCCAGTTCCTGCATATCCTTTCAAGACAAAGATCGTGTTGTTGTCTTTTTCGGTCAAGAAAATAGCAATTTTTTGAAAAAAAATATCCTGCTTATAAGTAGGTGTGAAAGGAAATTTTTTCTGTAAAAGACTATAAAACAAGGAAGAATCCATTTGATGCTATTTGACTGCAAAGTAATGAAAAAGTTTAGGAGTTTAGAAAGTTTAAAAATTTAAACTTTCTAAACTAAAAATTTAATTTGTAAGTTTGCAACTATGTCCATTAACACTACTATTACCGATAAAAAATACAAAAGACTCTCGCTCCAGGTTTCCTTGACTGGGCTTTCGTTTTGTGTTTTTGATACTTTAAATAACAAAGTTGTTTCTGTAAAAGAAATCCAATTTGATACTTTTCACAAAGCCACGAAAATCGAAGAATTGTTTGGTGATGCTTTCAGGGACAATCCTGAATTAAAAGATTCGTATGATGAAATATTGGTGATTCATAACAATAACCTATCGACATTTGTTCCAGAACCGCTTTTTGACGAGCATTTTTTAGGGAGTTATTTGCAATACAATACCAAGGTTTTCGATACCGATTTTTTTGCTTTCGACGAAATACCGAATTACCAAATGAATGCGGTTTACATTCCGTATGTGAACATTAATAATTTTTTTATTGACCAATTTGGTTCTTTCGATTACAAACACGCCAACAGTATTTTAGTCACCAAACTTTTAGATGCTTCCAAAAATAATGATGATAAAAAGATGATTGTGAATTTCAATTCAGGTCATTTTGAGATTACTGTCATTCAAAACCAAAAGTTGCTTTTATTCAATTCTTTCGATTATCAAACCCCAGAAGATTTTCTGTACTATTTGCTTTTCACTGCCGAACAATTGAATATGAATCCCGAAAATTTCAAACTGGAATTATTGGGAACCATTACCCAAGAAGACAATTTTTATCAATTAGCTTTCAAATACATTCGAAATGTTTCTTTATTTGATGTTTCCAATTTACAAAAAAGCAATACTTTTTCAACTGCCCAAAACAGAAAACATTTCATTTTATTTAATTCGTGAGAATCATTTCAGGCAAATACAAAGGAAGACGCATTTTTCCGCCCAAAGGACTTCCTGTTCGCCCCACTACCGACATGAGTAAAGAAGCCTTATTCAATGTTTTGAACAACCATTTCAGTTTTGAAGGATTGAAAATACTGGACTTGTTCGCAGGAACTGGAAATATCAGTTTCGAATTTGCTTCCCGTGGAAGCACACCAATCACTTCTGTCGATGCCGATTTTGGTTGCGTAAAATTCATCAAGCAAGTTGCCGCCGAATACGATTTCAACATTGCGGCCACCAAAAGCGATGTCTTTCAGTTTTTAGAAAGAAACAAAGCTACTTACGACATTATTTTTGCCGATCCTCCTTATGCTTTGGAGCAAAAAACTTTCGATAAAATTGTCTTGCTCATTTTCGAAAAAAACATACTACAAGAAGATGGAATGATGATTATCGAACATTCCAAATACACCAAACTCGATCATTTGATACATTTTTCATTCAAGAAAAGTTATGGCGGTTCGATTTTTAGTTTCTTTGAAATGGAAAAATCCGAAGTTGAAGAAAATGATGAAGACTTGTTTTCGGGTTCTGAAGAGGAATAAATTTCCTTTAAATTCTAAATTTCATTGCTCAATTTATCAGGATTTTGTCGAGTGTCGAATATGGTGGTGGCCTCAATTTCATTTTTATCCAACAAAATTCTATAATAAAATGTAGTTTGTTTAGTAACCACACATTTATATAAACCATCGAAATTTTTAGATTGTGGACAACTTTCAGGTTGTACAGAAATTTGATTTATTTTTTGGGTACGTTTTTCAACAAACTCATCCCTTGCTTTTGCATTCCATTTATAAAGTAAATAATTGTTGAGTTGCAAAAGTTTCATTTCTGCTTGGGCAGATAAAAAAACTTCCATTAAGAAATCTTTTTCAAAAAGTCAGAATATGGAATTCTCTTCCCTAACTCTAAATCTTCAATTCCTTTTCGGATTTCATTTTGTTCCGCTAGACTTAAATCGTTCCAAAAATCAGATTTTTCATTTTTTATAAAATTACTAACTTTCTGAAAAAATTCAGAGTTGTCGATATCTAAAATCAATTTTACTAATTCAATTTTTGAAGTTTGAATATCCATAACTATTTTTATTTCAAATTTACAAAAAAAACAAAACCAAAATAAAAAAATGCAGACCTATAAGCCGGATTCTGTTATCTCTTGCCGCTCTCAATCGGTGTTGAGCCTTATCATTTATCTAGGCTTGCAATTGCTTACAAGCTCCATCTTTCTACCCTTCGACAACGGGCGAGAAACCCTTAACTATCGATATACTTGAAATTTCACCGCATAGAGTTTACCTGGTTTCACTACAGCATTACCTGTACCTGCTTTCTGTTGCACTTGTCCTAACCACGCTTTTGGGCGCGACCGACGGGTGTTACCCGCTATGCTTCTCTGTGGTGTCCGGACTTTCCTCCACGCCATAAGCGTGGCGATAAGGCGGTCTGCGTTGCAAAAGTAAGGATTTTAGAGTTTAAAATAAAGAGAATAGAATATAGATTTTTGATATTGTCATTGAAATCGATTCTTGATAATTCCATTTCAATTAAAAACCGTATAATTGTATATCTAAATTTCGAAAAAATGAAACTGCATAATCTATTCCTTTTAATTATATGTTTTTGGTTTAATCAATCCTTTTCGTGCAATTGTAAATCATTAGAAAGAGAAACAATGGTCAATAAAGGTTTAGAAATTTCTAATATTGTTTTTTATGGAGAACTGATAAAATTTGATATAATAAATGAAACCTATAGTTTTAAAATCATAGAACTTTTCAAAGGAAATTTTTTATCAAAAACTATTGAGGGTGTTTCTGAAGGAGGAAATTGTGAACTGTTTCCAAATAAAAAAGGATTATGGATTGTTTATGGAAATTTCAACAATGAAAATAAAATATCTCTAAGTAATTGTTCACCAACACAATCGCAAGATTTTGGACCTAGTTGGCCGCCACCTCCAGAATTTATACGTGATAAATTCGGTAAAATCATTGAACCTACTGTAACCGATTTAAAAATTCACGAATTAGAATTTAAAATCGAAACTTTAAGAAATTTTATTTTTCAATTAGAACAATTAAGAGCCTATAAATTGTCTCAAAATAAAATTCCTGAAAATCAGAAAAACACATTCTTCGACAAAGCTTTAATCATTTCTTTGATTATCAATATACTATTATTTTCGATCCTTATTTTTATATTGGTAAAGAAAAGATTTTCTTCAAATAAAGAAATTAGCGAATAAACAAATCAACAAAAATCCTATATTTGCTATCGAAGAAAATCCTATGGAACAATTTGTAGTATCGGCTCGTAAATACCGTCCGCAAACATTTAAAGATGTTGTGGGTCAAAAAGCCATTACTAGTACTTTGTTACACGCCATAGAAAGTAATCACTTGGCTTCTGCCCTACTATTTACTGGCCCTCGTGGTGTTGGAAAAACAACTTGCGCCAGGATTCTCGCCCGAAAAATCAACCAACCCGGTTATGACGACCCGAATGAGGATTTTGCTTTCAATGTTTTCGAATTGGATGCTGCTTCCAACAATTCAGTAGATGATATTCGGAATTTGATTGACCAAGTTCGGATTCCACCACAAACCGGGCAATACAAGGTTTACATTATTGACGAGGTACACATGTTGTCTTCGGCCGCTTTTAATGCTTTTTTAAAGACATTGGAAGAACCGCCAAAACACGCCATTTTTATATTGGCAACTACTGAAAAACACAAAATTATTCCGACGATACTTTCCCGTTGTCAGATATTCGATTTTAAAAGAATTACTGTAAAAGATGCCAAAGAACATCTTGCCGAAGTCGCTGCCAGCCAAGGCGTAATTTGCGAAGACGATGCTTTGCACATTATTGCTCAAAAAGCCGATGGTGCGATGCGTGATGCTTTGTCTATTTTTGACCGAGTGGTTTCGTATTGTGGAAATAATTTGACCCGTCAAGCCGTTACGGAAAACTTAAATGTACTGGATTATGAAACCTATATCACGGTAACCGACTTGATTTTGGAAAATAAAATTCCAGAACTATTAGTTGCATTTAATGATATTCTTGCCAAAGGATTTGATGCGCACCATTTTGTATCTGGTTTGGCTACGCATTTTAGGGATTTATTGGTTTCGAAAACGTCTGCAACCTTATATTTATTAGAAGTAGGCGAACAAGCTCAAAAATTGTACGCTATTCAATCCCAAAAAGCATCACAAGATTTTTTACTCAAAGGAATTGAAATTGCCAACGACTGTGATTTAAAATACAAACTGAGTCAAAACCAGCGACTCCTCGTAGAGCTTTGCTTGATGCAACTCGCCTCCATCACCTTTGATGGAGAAAAAAAAAAGCTGACCAATTTATAATTCCACCCAATTATTTTAGAAAAACTAATTATTCGATTGTTGAAGATAAACAGGTTTCAGATAACAGTCCCGATAGTCATCGGGAGCAGAATGCAGAAACAAAAGCAGAATTTAAGTCCGAAGTTGAAGAACTTAAAGTTGAAATTAGCAATTCTGGTGTAGTTGTTCTAACCGAAACCACAAACTATAAACCCGAAACTATAAACCCATCGGTAACGGAACCAAAAGTTTCAGCACTGTCAATTTCAAGTATTCGTGCCAAAAGAGAGTTACAAGAAAGCAACAAATCCTTTGTAAAAGAAGAAGTTCAATTACCAACTGAGGCTTTCAATGAAACCGACATGTTGTTGCAGTGGAGTAAATATGCACAACGATTAGGAGATAAAGGACACAAAATAATGGAATCGCTTTTATTAATTAGTGATCCAAAATTGCAAGGTACAACCATTACTCACGAATTACCCAATGAGGGTTCAAAAATTGAATTTGAAACTGAAAAACAGGAACTATTAGGTTATTTGAGAGGAAAGCTACATAATCACGACATTCTGATTGAAGTCGTAGTCAATGAAAAAGTGGAAAATAAATTTGCTTTTACACCTCAAGATAAATACAATAGATTGAATGAAATAAACCCCAATTTAGAGTTGCTGAAAAAGACTTTTGACTTGGATATTTAATAATTTATTTTCCAAATTGTTGCGGCTCGTTTTGACATATCATCTTGACGGTTTGAGATACTTGCAACATTCCAAGATTCATAATTAGTTTTTTCATTAGAAAGTTTATATGAACTCCTAGAAAAAATTTGTTGCTTTTCTTCAAAAGATTTTCTAGATGCTTCTTTATTTTTATTTGACTCTAATAATGTTAGGTTGCCAATTCTATAAATGTAATCTTGAATATCAACATTAACAAAATGCTCGGCCCAATTATCATCTGGGTTTTGTGGCAGTATATGTTCAATCGTTACATCTTTGCTTGTTAAATTAGGTTCTGTACCACCATATTCAAGTTCTAATTTTGATAAAATATATTTGCTTAAGGAATTATATTTATTAGTATTAATTTGCTTATTCTTAAAGTCATTTTTGAAACTATTATCATCTAAATAAACATCTTTTATATAATTTAAAAATACTTGTCTTGCTTGTGTAACTTCATTTTTAAAGATAGCCTCGGATGCTCTTCCATAAACTCTTTCTAATTCATTTGGATTTTGCCCTCCAATTGTATTATATCTAAATGATAAATTCACAACATCTCTTAACAGTTTTGTAAATTCAATATCAGTAAATTTTTGCTTTGCCATCATTAATAACGGAAAACATTGAGAAACATCAAGAATATTAATTTCATTTATATATTTTGATTGTTCTCCAATCCAAATTTCGCTATCAGGATTTGTCAAAGCTGAATAAACAACAACACTTTCGTCGAGATTATTAATGAATTCAATAGAATTTTCATAGGTCTCAACTTTTTTCTTTATTGTTTTAAAAAGCGTTGCTTTTCTCTCTGAAGGATAACTTCTTGAATTCCAAAAATGTCTGATGTAATTTGTTATATCTGTTTTGCCTAATAAATCATTAATTCGATACCATTTTTTTTCTAAACTATCTACTTCTCCTTCTGCTCGTGAAAATACTTTTGAAAATAAATAATTCTTAAGCAAATCGGCTGTTGACAATTTAACTCCTCTGGCATTCAAAGTTTCAAATACTTTATAAGCATCTATATCATCTCCGACAGTAATCGATGTAAAAAACAACTTATCATCTATCTTACGGCTAATAAATTCTGCTATTTTTTCTGTTGGCCCAGCATTAAAATATTTTGTCAATTCTAAAATAAAATATTTATAAGCACCAATTAATCTTTTTTCTGAAGGTTTTAATCCAACAGTATATTGTGGAATTTGTAGTTGCAATAATTGAGAAGTATAAACATAATCGTTATTCCTATTTAGTTTTAATTTAGTTTTATAAATTAATGAAGTTGGCTCTTTGTAACTTAAATATGTATTCCTTAATAAATCAGCTCGTTCTTTATCTCCTTTATCAATTAATAATTTTACAGCAGCAATTATTAAAATATTAATTGTAGTTATTCTTTGTTGACCATCAATAATTAAAAAATTTTTACTTTGTTTCGTTTCTTGCAAAACAACATATCCCATATAATGATCACCTTCTTCTTCCAAACCAATTATATCTAACCATAAATCCTCCCATTCTTCCTTATCCCAGCTATAATCACGCTGAAAAGGTGGAACTTCGAACGTTTTACCATTTCCAGCTAAACTTCCAAAAGTTGGTTGATCTTGTTTTAATAAAGTTGACATAATTTTTAAGAATGTTTAGTTTACAAATATATTAATCTTTTTCAAAGATTAACTAAATCTTCCCATAATACATCGCCTTCACAATTCCATCCGAAAGTCCAATTTTAGGCACATAAATATTTCTGGCACCACTCCATTTCATTGCATTGAGATAGATTTGTGTAGCGGGTATGATAACATCGGCACGGTCAGTATTTAATCCAAGTTCGGTAATTCTTTGTTCGTAGGTAAGAGAATTTAAGAGTGCGTATTGCGAATTTAAATAGATATAAGAGAGGGGTTTGTCTTGCATTTTTCCTGACATTTTGAAAATTTTATTGATATTTCCTCCAGAGCCTATAAGTGTAACTTCTTCATAAAAGCGAGTGTTTTCAGTTATCCATGCTTCCATTTCTTTCCAAACAATTTCACATACCATTTCATTTAATAAACGAACAGTTCCAGCTTTAAATGATTTTGATACAATTAATTTTCCATTAGAAAAAAGAGAAAATTCAGTACTTCCGCCACCTACATCAACATAAAGATAGGTCTTGTCCGATTTCAAAAGATGATGTAAATCCGTTGAAGCAATTATAGCAGCTTCTTTTTTACCATCAATAATTTCAATTTTAATTTTTGCTTCCTTTTTTATAATGGCAATCACTTCTTTTGCATTATTAGCTTCCCTCATTGCTGAAGTAGCAAAAGCTAAATATTTTTCTACTTTATGTACTTTCATCAAAAGACGAAATGCTATCATAGCATCAATCATTCTTAAAACATTTTCTTGAGAAATTTCACCAACCGTAAAAGAGTCTTGTCCTAAACGAATGGGTACACGAACTAAAGCATTTTTATTGAATTGTGTTGCTACACCTTCTTGCTCGACTATATTGGTAATCAATAAACGCATAGCATTAGAACCTATATCTATGGCAGCGTATTTTTTTATTTTGAGCATTGTTGGATTTAATAAATTATTATTTGGAGCGAAAGTCACTTGTGTTTTTTATGTAGTATTACTATACTAAATCTTGGGTTTGATTCATTTTATCTTGATAATAATTGTAGGTTTCAAGCTGAGCCCTAAAAACTGGTTCATCGGCAACACGAATTCTGTATTTATTATCGAATTTTTCTGAATGATAACGTGCTTTTACATTTCCTTTCCATCCAATTTCAAAATTATCAATTAATTCTTTTTTAATTTCCGAATCATAAATTGGACACGTAACTTCAACTCTTCCGTCAAGATTTCGGGTCATAAAATCAGCGGATGAAATAAATACAAGAGGATCATTATGATTGCAAAAAATGAATATTCTAGAATGTTCCAAAAAATTATCTACAATACTTATAACTTCGATATTCTCACTCATTCCTGGAACTCCAGGAATCAAAGAACAAATGCCTCTAACTTGCAGTTTAATTTTAACTCCAGCATTACTGGCATCATATAATTTATCAATCATAGCATGATCTGATAAACTATTCATTTTTAGATTGATATAAGCAGGATTTCCAGCAAAAGCATGAGCTATTTCTTTATCAATTAATTTGTAAATACGAGTTCGGGTATAATGTGGAGAAACAATTAAATGTTTGTAATTATGTAACCGATAGTTCACTTCTAAAAAATCAAAAACTTTAGAGACGTCTTTTAATATTTGCTGATGGCTAGTAAACAGGGTTACATCAGTATAAATTTTTGCAGTAGACTCATTAAAATTTCCAGTTGAAATAAAGCCATAACGTTTTAATTTTCCTGATTCGATACGTTCTACTAAACAAATTTTAGAATGTACTTTTAGTCCTTTAATTCCAAAAATCAGTTCAATACCTTCAGTTTGCATCTGTTCAGCATAAGAAATATTATTGGCTTCATCAAATCGTGCCTGTAATTCAATTTCAACTGTTACTTTTTTACCATTTTTAGCAGCATTGATTAGTGAACTAATTATTTGAGAATTTTTGGCTAAACGATATAAAGTAATTTTGATGGTTGTTACTTTAGGATCTAATGCAACCTCTCTTAAAAATTTAATTAAATAGGCAAATGACTGGTAGGGAGCAGAAATAAGATAATCTTTTTTGGCAATTTTATTAAGTAAACTTCCATCTAAAGAAAGTCCAGGCACTGGTAAAGGCTTTTTTTGTTGGTATAATAAATCAAATCGACCCAGATCAGGAAAATTCATATAATCTCTACGATTGTGATACCTACCACCTGGAATTATACTATCTGTAGATTCAATTCCCATATTTTTAAGAAAAAATCCTAGGGTATCTTTTTCAATTGTGCTATCATAAACAAACCGCACAGGTTCACCAATTCTTCTATCTTTTACTGATATTGCAATTTTTTGAAGCATACTTTTACTCATGTCACTGTCAATATCAAGCTGGGCATCACGGGTGATTTTAATCATGTGAGCCGATATACTTTTATAATCAAAAATATTAAAAATACTACTCAAATTATATCGAATAACATCATCAAGTAACATAATATATTGCTTTTCGTTTTCGGACGGCAATTCTACTATTCGATTTATATTTTTAGGCATTTCAATAATGGCATACCTAATTTCGGATTTCGGTTTAACTATTCCGAGTAATTTTGCTTTTTGATCAGGTTTCATTACCAATTTTATCGCTAAATAACCCATTGTGTCTTTTAATAAGGGGAATTCAGCTAAATCATTTAATATAATGGTAACTAATTCCGGACTTACTTTTTGTATGAAAAAATCCTTTACATATTGGGCTTGACCAACTGATAAATTAGTTTCATCAACCATAAAAACATTTTCTTTTTCAAGCTGCTTTTCTATAATTGCCAGAATATTCAAGCTGTCTGCTTGTTGTTTAATTACTATTTCGGTAATCTCTTTTAATAATTTTTTGGCCGAAATGCCTCCTAGAATCTTCTCTCCTGTCTCGCCAGACAAGCTTAATCTTCGAATAGCGGCAAAACGTACTCTAAAAAATTCGTCTAAATTATTAGAAAAAATGCCTAAAAAACGCAACCTGTCTAATAATGGTACCGATTCATCTGCGGCTTCTTGAAGCACTCTAGCGTTAAAGTTTAACCAACTTTTTTCTTTATCTAAATAACTGTATTTGAACACAATAGATTATTTTAAATTTTTAGGAAATAGTATTTTTATAGTTTTGCCTTTATTAATATTTTCCCAGTCATCTGTATCAAACTGCAACGAAACAAATCCAGCTGTGGGAACATGATTTATAAAAGTATCGCCAAATTTATTAACAAAATTGGTAATAGCCTCATTATGTCCGAAAAGAATAATGCTTTCTATGTCATTTTTAACAGATTTAATCACTTTTTCTAACTGATCTTCGTCAAAAGTATAGAGTTCTTTTTTAAATACGATTTCTTTGATAGGGTAAATAATACTTTCAGCAAAAATCAAAGCAGTTTCCGAAGCTCTTTTGGCTATACTACTCCAAATCACAAAAGATGTTGGTAAATAAGATATCGAATGAATAGCTACCCAATTTACATCATTAATTCCTTTTTGGTTTAGTGATCTATCAATATCCTTAACAGGAAAATTCCAACTTGATTTTCCGTGCCTTATTAATATTAAATTTTTCATATATTAATTTATCTTTATAAAAATGTATTCAAACTTGAAATTTGATTTACAAATATATAATCATAGTATTTAAGTTTTGAATTTACTGGACAACATTCCTATTATTTTGTGACTTCTCCTTCGTCGAAATTGTAACGGTTACTTAATTCGGTAATGGATTTAATCATTTTATAGAAAATTAATTTAATTAATCTTGCTTTTCTTATATTTTGTATTTAATCGATTTTTATTGTAATAAAAAACTTATTTATATTATAAAAAATGTATTTTAACCTTTTTTTTTGCACTTTATCGACTTTT
>JANMZS010000105.1:0-1760 GCA_031383535.1 Flavobacterium sp. | reverse complement strand
TGTTTAATTGGTTGATTGTTAAAACGGATATTCAAAAAGCAAGTAAAGTTAGATCAAGCAAAGGTTTGTTGATTCATATCTTCGGAAAAATCGCTGCGGCTTTTTTAAATTTAGCATTTTAACCCTTGATTCGCATTATTACTTCTCAATTTGTAATTTACAGTAAAACTCGCAGTATTGATCGCTTTTTTGCCATAGGTCTATTTTTCCTGATTAGTGGTTTTGTAGTTTTTATTCTGAAAAATTTCAGTGTATTGCCCTTAACTTTTTGGACAGAGAACGGCTCCAAATTAGGCACTGGTTTAGAAATTATTTTTCTTTCCCTTTCGATGGCAAACTTGATTCGAAATCTTAAAAATGAGCGTGAAGAATTGCAGACTGTTGCGTTACAACGTTCGGAAGAAATGAACGACTTGAAATCCTTTTTCTTATCTAATATCAGCCACGAATTGCGAACTCCTTTGAATGCTATATTGAACACAGCAAAAGCAATGGCGAAAGAGAGTAATGACAAGCAAGTGCAAAGCAATAGCCAAATTATAAAATATTCTACGTATAGTTTGTTGAGTTCTATCAATGATATTTTAGATTTTTCAAAAATTGAAAAAAATGAAATTAAATTGGAACTTGGTAATTTTTATTTGGTAAAAACAGTGGAACATATCGCCAATAATTTTGCAAGGGAAGCTAATGATAAAGGACTTGATTTCACCTTTCAAAAAGAAGATGGATTGCCCGAAATGGTCGAAGGAGACAATGTGAGATTGAGTCAAATTCTGCACAATGTGTTGAGTAATGCGCTTAAATTTACGAACAGCGGTTTTGTGAAATTCAAATTAGAAGCCAAAAAAGAGAAAGGCAATAAAGTGCTAATAACCTTTACCATCAGTGATACTGGTGTTGGTATTTCTAAAGAAAAAATCAGTAGCATTTATGATTCTTTTTCTCAGGAAGGCATCAATAATAAACGAAAATTTGGAGGTTTAGGTCTTGGACTTTTTATCGTAAATCATTTAATTCAATTGCATAAGGGAAAAATCAAAATTGACAGTACCACGGGTTTAGGAACGGTTTGCGAAATCCAATTGTCTTATGAAACTGTTGAGGTCATAAAACAAGAAATTAACACCCAAGTACTTGAATATGATTTAAAAGGAAAAGCAATTCTGGTTGTAGAAGATAATGCTATGAATCAAATGGTAATTAAAATGATTACCAAAAAATGGTTGAATACCACAGTTAATTTTGCTAATAATGGAGAGGAAGGGGTTAAAAAATTAATCGAAAACCATTATGATATTATTCTGATGGATTTACAAATGCCAGTTATGGATGGTTATGAAGCCACTTTAGCTATTAGAAATGGAAAAGCTGGAGAGAATAAAAAATCCATTCCGATTATTGCCTTAACTGCCGATGTGATGGAAACAACTAAAACAAGAGTTATTGAAATCGGCATGAACAAATACCTCTCAAAACCGGTTGATAAAGATTTGCTTTTTGAAATCATCAAATCATTAGTATCTTAAATTCAAATGTTACTACTAGTTTTTAAAATTCGCATTCACTATTTGAATCCAGGTATCTTTTGTTGCTAGTAAAAACGAGTTTCATAGTATTCATGCGAATCAAGGGTTAAAATGCTAAATTTAAAAAAGCCGCAGCGATTTTTCCGAAGATATGAATCAACAAACCTTTGCTTGATCTAACTTTACTTGCTTTTTGAATATCCGTTTTAACAATCAACCAATTAAACAATG
>JANMZS010000099.1:0-19624 GCA_031383535.1 Flavobacterium sp. | reverse complement strand
CAGCCTTTTAAAGGCTGGAAGCTTTAAAGAAGTTCTAAAAAACTACAGTTCAATACTTTGTCCAATTTCAAGGAGCATTAAATCTTTTCCTTTGTTAAAAAATTTACGGATAGCCTCATCGTGATTGATAACAATATACCCAAAAGTATCGTAGTGAACGCCCAATATTTTATCACAATCAACAAATTCAGAGGCAATAATGGCGTCATCAACATCCATTGTATAATTATTGCCAATGGGAAAAATAGCCAAATCTAGCTTGGTACGCATCGGGATTAATTTCATATCCAGTGTCAATCCAGTGTCTCCCGAAATATAAATGTTTTTATGTTCGCCTTCAATCACAAACCCACCTGGATTACCGGCATAAGTACCGTCAGGAAAAGAACTTGAATGAGTAGCTTGAACATAACATAGTTTTCCAAAATCAAATTGCCAACTCCCACCAAGATTCATTTGATGAAATCGAAATCCTTTTTTGCCATAATATCCAGCAATCTCCCAGTTAGAAACAATAACGGCATTGGTGTTTTTCGCAATGACTTCAACATCTAAAACATGATCGAAATGAGCGTGAGTGATTAGAATGTAATCCGCTTTTAAACTTAAAATATCTATATGAGAAGCTTTCTCATTTCCTGTTATAAATGGATCAACAATTAAATGCTTTCCACCCACTTCTATACCTAATGAGGAGTGACCGTAAAATGTAATTTTCATTTTAAATACGTTTAAGTTTTATTTTAATAATTATTGACAAACAAATCCGAAATAAAGAAAATCATACACAATGCCAATAATACAGAAAGGGCAAAAGTACTTAAGGCTAGTTTTTTTAATTCATAATCTAAATATCTAGGCTCTTGGTTTTTATATACTCTAATCAAATGTTTAGTTAACGGGATATAAGCCAATAAAAAGAGGTATTGGTCAAAATGAAAACTATTGATTACTCCAAAAATAAGTACCAATATCATCGCCGTTACTACCAAAAAATAGTGGTATTTTTTGGCGTTTTCTCCACCAATTTTCACTACAATCGTGTTTTTATTTGACTTTCTATCTGATGCTTCATCCCGCATATTATTCAAATTTAAAACCCCTACACTCAATAATCCGATGGCAATAGCGGGTAGCAATAAGTCGAAATTCAATTGCTTTGTAAACAAAAAATTAACGCCTAAAGTACTCACCAAACCAAAAAAAACAAATACAAAAACGTCCCCAAAACCACTATATCCATAAGCTTTTTTACCAACAGTATATCGTATGGCTGATGAAATGGCTAAAATGGCTAAAATTAAATAAAACAAAGAATATCCTAAATTAGTGTTTCTGAAGGCATAATAAATCAATAGTATGGCTGAAATTAAAGTTAAAATTGAAGTGATTACGATGGCGCATTTCATTGATTTTGGAGTGATCACCCCACTTTGAATAGCGCGTTTGGGTCCTACTCTATCTTCATTGTCGGTTCCTTTTATTCCATCACCATAATCATTGGCAAAATTGGATAAAATTTGCAATCCAAGAGTTGTCAAAATAGCTAATCCAAATATCCTCCAATTAAAAACTTCTGTGGGGGTTAATACACTATTTGTGGAATTTGATAAAGCGTGCATACTCCCAACAATGATACCTGAAACCGATAATGGTAAGGTTCTTAATCGGGCAGCTTGAATCCAATGTTTCATTTTTTGGTTTGGGATGTGGGATTTGTAAATTGAAATTTGGGATTTATGTTTGAACAACTTTAAACCTTAAACTTTAAACTTTTAAACTTCCTAGGGCAACCATTTTTTTTCAAAGTTGGGTTTTCTTTTTTCAAGAAAGGCGTTTCTACCTTCTTTAGCTTCTTCGGTCATATAAGCCAATCGAGTGGCTTCGCCTGCAAAAACTTGTTGTCCTACCATTCCGTCATCCGTAAGATTCATGGCGAATTTTAGCATTTTGATGGATGTGGGTGATTTTTGTAAAATTTCCTGTGCCCATTCATAAGCGGTATCTTCTAACGCCGCATGCGGAATTACTGCATTAACCATACCCATATCCATAGCTTCCTGAGCAGAATAATTGCGTCCTAGAAAGAATATTTCGCGTGCTTTTTTCTGTCCCACCATTTTTGCCAAATAAGCAGACCCATAACCTCCATCAAAACTGGTTACATCAGCGTCAGTCTGCTTGAAAATAGCGTGTTCTTTACTTGCTAAAGTCAAATCGCAAACCACATGCAAACTATGTCCACCACCAACTGCCCAACCCGGCACGACTGCAATAACAACCTTTGGCATAAAACGAATCAGTCGTTGTACTTCTAAAATATTCAACCGATGCTGACCGTCATCACCCACATAACCTTGATGACCACGTGCGTTTTGATCACCACCCGAGCAGAAGGAATGAACCCCATCTTTGCTCGAGGGTCCTTCTGCCGAAAGCAAAACTACCCCAATTGAGGTATCTTCTTGTGCATCATAAAAAGCATTGTACAACTCCGAAGTTGTTTTAGGACGAAAAGCATTTCGAACATCAGGACGATTAAAAGCTATTCGGGCTACTCCGTTACATTTTTTATACGTTATATCTTGATATTCCTTAACGGTAATCCAATTCATATTCTAATTTTTGGTTTTTAATTATTGTAAAATTAAACCATTTTTACAATTTTAAGCTACCCGAAAAAATAATATTTAACTGTTTTACCATAAATAAAAACAAAAAAGAGGAAAACAAAGGCTTTCCTCTTTTATAAAGTATCAAACAAATAAAAACTACTCTTTCACTAAGTAAATTCCGTCTTCTTTAATTTCAATTAATTTTTCTTTGTATAAAGCACCAATGGCTTTTTTGAAAGTCTTCTTACTCATTTTCAAAACTGTTTTGATGTCTTCGGGATGCGAGTTATCTGTTAGTCTTAAAAAACCCCTACTAGCTCTAAGTTCATCAAGAATAATGTCCGCATTGGGTTCAATACTTTGATAGCCCTGAATTTGTAACGAGACGTCTATTTTATTATCTGGTCGAATGGTTTTGATGTAGCCTCGCATTCTATCCCCAGTACGAATAGCATCATCATAGACCTCATCTTTATAAAGCAATCCTTTATATTTTTCATTGATGATGACATTAATGCCTATTTCAGTAATATGAGAAACAATTAAATCGACTTCTTCTCCTTTTTCGACTTCTATATTTTCATTTTTCAGAAACTGATTGGTTTTACTAGATGCTACCAAACGATTGGTTTTTTCATCCAAATAAAGATAAACCAAATAGCGTTTCCCTTTTTCCATTGGGCGAGCTTGTTCTTTGAATGGAACTAAAATATCTTTCTCCATTCCCCAATCCATAAAAGCACCTATTTGATTGATGTAATTTACTCGCAAAAGGGCAAATTCATTCAATAAAACATAGGGTTCTAAGGTGGTCGCAACAGGTCGTTCTTCATGATCTAAATACACAAAAACAATTATTTCTTCGCCTATTTCAAATTCATTAGGCACGTATTTATTGGGCAAAAGAATATCATGAATTCCTTCGGGATCTTTCGTTGGGTTTCCTAAAAACAAACCCACTTTTGTATCTCTTAAAATCGTTAGTGTATTGTATTTTCCTATTTCAATCATTATTTCTTACTATTATAGTGCAAAGGTACAAATTTAGGAATGGAATGATAAACTATTAATAAATTACAGAATAATGTAAAATACATGGTTTTTTTTATATATTTGATTTTTATTCACAATTTAATTTAATTATATGGAAAATGCTATCGATTTGTACACCATATCGTTCATTATCTTGCTTGGTGTTACAATTGCTGTATTAATTTGCTTATTAATTTTAAAAGTGGTTAAATTTTTCATTAAATCACACAAAAAAAATGTTAAACGAAATACAAGGAGAAAAATGAGGGTGTTGAGAAATGAAATAATTAAAAATAATATAAATCGAAACATTAGCGCAATGCTTTAAAATAATCCAATAAAATTGCATTGTTTTCTTTTGTTGGTGTGAACACTTCTAAGATAGTTGGCTTATCATTTTTAGAATATAGAGTTGTCAAAGAATTCACTAAAGATTTTTCATCACTAGCGATACCGTATTCAAATCCATACATTTTTGCCAAATGCTCAGCAGTAAGGCAATGTGAGGTTTCAAAAAATGTATTAAAGACTTGGTTTTCTTCATGACCTGGTAAAATTCTAAAAATTCCACCACCCCCATTATTGATTAGAATTATTTTAAAATTATTGGGGATATAATTATTCCACAGTGCATTACTATCATACAAAAAACCAATATCACCTGTAATAAAGACAGTTTGCTTATCAGAACCTACTGCGCCACCAATTGCTGTAGATGTACTGCCGTCAATTCCGCTAGTCCCTCGATTGCAATACACCTCGATAGAAGGATCAACATCAATTAATTGAGCATATCGAATTGGAGAGCTATTACTTAAATGCAAAACGGAATTTTGAGGCAAAGTCGGAATTGTTAATTCAAATGCTTTAAAATCAGAAAAAGGAATATTTTTCAAATATTCTTTGTGCTTTCTTTTCCTCAATTTTGCAATTTCATCGAAATCCTGAAAATAACTACTATATGTTGGTTTCACAAATGGCAACAATTGTTTAAAAAAAACATCGGGTTGTAATTTGAAGTGTTTTGTCAGACAATTGTAAGTATCATAAGCCCTTAAAGAATCAATATGCCAATGGTGTTTTGGCTGATACTTTCGTAAATAAGCTTTTATCCTTTTGGAAACCACCATACCACCGAAAGTAATCAATATTTCTGGCTTTAAATTTTCAAAGTCATGATCCGTAAAGGGAGTTATTATAGTATCAATATGATTTAAAAACGAAGGATGATGTAGGTTTGAGGTGGTTTCGGTCATAACTACCACTGAATCATCATTTGCGAAGGCTTCAATTATTTCTGAATCAATTTTATTTGGAGCGTTTTCACCAATCAGAATTAATTTCTTATTAAACGAATTCCAAATAGTAGCATATTGACTAATTTCTTTGATGGAAACATTATTTTTTACTTCTTTGAAATCCAAAATTTTCACATCAACACTAAGTTCAGAAATGGTTTGATATAGCGGTTCTTCAAATGGAGCATTAATATGCACTGGTCCTTTTTTTGTAATTGCTTTATTAATTGCTTTATTGATTTTTATATCGTTTTCAAAAGAAGCTTCTTCTGTTAAATTGGCATTAAAAAGTGAATGGTTTTTGAATACATTTTCTTGGCGAATGGTTTGTCCATCGCCAATATCAACCTTGCTTTGAGGTCTATCTGCCGAAATCACAATCAACGGTATTTGACTATAAAATGCTTCCGAAAACGCAGGATAATAATTAAGTAATGCCGAACCTGAAGTACAAACAACGGCAACTGGTTTCTGTAATTGCTTAGCAATTCCAAGCGCAAAAAAAGCAGCACATCGCTCATCTGCAATACTGTAACAATTAAACTCAGGATTATTGACAAAACCAATGGTTAACGGTGCATTTCGAGAGCCAGGAGAAATTACTATATTCTTTACACCTTTAGCGAGACAAATTTCAATTATACTTTGTGCTAAAGGTATTTTTGGGTAAAGCATTTTAAAGTTAGAGATTAGAGATTAGAGGTTTTAGAACCCGAACTTGAATGGCAAAGTTACAAACTTGCCATCCGAATTCATTCAATTCGAACAACTTTTTCATACTTTTGGAAAGAAATTTAAAAAAATGAAAATCAACATTAGACCGTACCAAACTGAAGATACCCAATACATTTTGGCTATCGTCAATCATTCCATTTTACATTCAACGGCATTGTATGACTATAATATCAGAAGTTACGAGCAGCAGCAATCTATTTTGGAAGAAAAAATAAACAAAAAATTTCCGGTGATTGTTGCCGAGATTGAAGGTGCAGTAGTTGGTTTCGGGATGTATAGTGAATTTCGTTTTAGAGAAGCCTATCAATTTACCGTCGAGCATTCTGTTTATATCGATGAAGAATTTCAAGGAATTGGCGTTGGAAAACTACTTTTGACCCGATTGATTGAATTAGCCAGAGCCCAAAAACTTCACACCATGATTGGTGTTATTGATTCAGAAAATCAAGGCAGTATTGAGTTTCATGAAAAATTTGGTTTCAAAACAGTTGGGATTATAAAGGAGTCTGGATATAAATTTGATCGTTGGTTAAATTCGGTGTTCATGCAACTTATTTTATAGCAATAATCAATATCTTTGCAACCAATTTTTTTGATAAAATTTTTTTGTTCAACCCAGAAATAACCAACCAAATGCCAACTAATCAAAAACTTCTAACAAAAGGAATCAAACACTTGGCATGGGCATTACCATTACTTTTCATTGGCCCTTCGGTGATTTATAATGCTTTTGTGAACAAGCAAAATACTTGGCATTATCTAGTTTTATTCTTCGGTATATTCATTTGTATAGTAGCTGTTTATCTATTGTTTTCTGGTTTAAGAATATTGATGCAAAGCATTTTTAACGACTAATGGAAAACTTACTCTATACCAATAAAACTTTTGAGAAAGAAGTCTATATAAATACTCGAATCAATAATCGAGAATTTGAAGATTGTATTTTTAAAAACTGTGATTTTTCGAATAGTGATTTATCCAACAACTCCTTTATGGATTGCGAATTCATCGATTGTAATTTATCAATGACTCAATTAATTGGAACTAGTTTAAAAACGGTGCTTTTTAAAAATTGTAAACTACTAGGAATTCCATTTAATGCGTGTAATGATTTTTTATTTAATGTCGAATTCCAAGAAGCTACATTAGATTATTCGTCATTTGCTAATAAAAAAATGCCTAACACAATTTTTAATTCCTGTTCTTTGAAAGAGGTTTCTTTTGTTGGAACGAACCTCACCAATTCCATTTTTGAAAATTGTAATTTAGATAATGCTATTTTTAATGACACTCAATTAGGAGGAGTTGATTTAAGAACTGCTTATCATTATAAAATAGACCCAGAATTTAATCCTATGAAGAAAGCGAAATTTTCAACCCAAGGTATTGTTGGACTTTTGGACAAATATGATATTAAAATTGAATAAAAATTAGCTTTAATAAGCATTTACAAAATGAAAAAAATACTGTTATTACTTCTTTTTACTGGTTTACTACTTTCGGCATGTTATAATGTCGAGCATGATTATAAAAAATTTAAAACAGGGAAATTCAAATTTGCTCATGCTGTAAATGGAGTTGAAAAAGTAACTTTTTTTGAACGCAACGACAGCATCGAAATCGAAACTTATGAAGGCAAAACCGATACTTCTAAAATTCGATGGATAAATGATGGTGAATATATTTTACAAAAAATGAATCCAAAGAACAGTCTCGAAAAAAAAGCTATTAACATGAAAATTTTGACTACTTCAAAGAATTCATATACCTTTGAATTCGGAATAGTTGGTAGCGATGAAAAACAACGCGGAACTGTATTTAAGATGGCAGATTAAAAAGGTTGCAGATTTCAGAAAACTCATAACTTAAAACTCATAACTTATTAAAATGGAAATATTTTTGAACCCTGATGCTTGGATTGCCCTATTAACTCTAACTTTTTTAGAAATTGTTCTTGGTATAGACAACATCATTTTTATATCGATTGCAACGGGTAAATTACCGCCTGAAAGCCGCAAGAGAGCAACCAAAATAGGTATGTTTCTCGCTATGTTTATGAGAATAATATTGTTACTCGGAATTACTGTTCTAATCGCTATGAAAGAACCATGGTTTAGTATCGATTTTAGTTTTTTACAAGCACAGGTTTCTGGTCAAAGCATCATTCTTTTTTTGGGTGGATTATTCTTGATTTACAAAAGCACGAAAGAAATTCATGAAAAAGTAGATTTAAAAGGAGAAGAAGAAAATGAATTAAAACATGCCGCTAGAAAATCATTTAGCAGTGTGATATTTCAAATCATTTTGATTGATTTAGTATTTTCTTTCGATAGTATTTTGACCGCAGTAGGAATGACAAATGGTGTGGCTGGTGCCTTATATATTATGATAACAGCAGTAATTATTTCGGTTTTAATCATGATGCAATTTGCAGTTCCAGTGGGTAATTTTGTAAATAAACATCCTTCAATCCAAATATTAGGGTTATCATTTTTAATTTTAATAGGTTTTATGCTTATAACAGAAAGTGCCCATTTATCTAATGCTTTAGTCTTTGGAAATCATGTCACACCAGTGCCAAAAGGTTATTTGTATTTTGCCATTTCTTTTTCTCTTTTGGTAGAAGTTTTGAATATGAAAGTAGATAAGAAAAAGAAATAATACCGTTGACTTTTGGGCTATTTAATAAGTGAAGTGATTTAACTTATGGTAGAAAAAAAAGCCAATTCATTCATTTTTTAAGTAATTAAATTGCTTTTAAAATAAATCCAATTAGGGCTGAAATTAAGATAATGTGTGGTTCTTGTATTTTTCTAAAATAAATCAATGCAAGAATTGATAAAACGGCTATTATTGTAGTAGCTATATCTGTAATGCTTCGAGTTCCTATAATGATTACAGCACCTACTAAAGAACCAATCACAGAAGCTGTAATCCCTTCAACAAAAGATTTTATAGATTTATTGCCCCCATATTTTTTGAAATAAGGCGCACAAACAATGGTAAATAAATAGCAAGGTAAAAATGTAGCCAGAGCGGCGACACAAGCTCCTGCAAAACCGTTTACTAAATAGCCAATAAATGCAACGGTTATAACTACTGGACCAGGCGTAATCATTGCAACGGCAACAGCATCTACAAATTGCTTTTCGTTGAGCCAATGATATTCTGTTACTACTCCACTATGTAAAAAAGGTACAATTGCCAATCCACTCCCAAACACAAAAGCACCTGCTTTGGTAAAAAACCAAGCGATTTTTCCAAGTGTTCCTATATCGTAAGTCCAAAAACCAATGATTCCAATCAGTGAAAAATTAAATATTTTCGATTTATATATCCAATTTGGTGGCGATTTTACAATCATATATATCAAGCCAGTTAAAATAAAAAGTGTTATACTTTCGGTTTGAGTAATCACTGTAATTAGTATTCCAAGACAATAAAATAGCCATAAAAGCCAATTACTTTTGAATGATTGAATATTGATTTGTCCAATTGATTTTAGTGTCAATTTGTAACTGCTCATTACAATTATTCCAATTACTGATGCACCTACTCCATAAAAAACAGCTTGCATCCAAGTCAATCCACCATACAATTTATAAGTTATTCCTAATAATAAAACCAGTATGAAAGATGGAATTACAAAAAGCACTCCGCAAATTGTTGCACCCAAAATTCCATAATGAACATAACCCAAATAAATACTCAATTGCGAAGCCATTGGACCTGGAGCGAGTTGTGACAAGGCTAATCCTTCTTTGTATTCGTCTTCCGAAATCCATTTTTTTTCTTCAACCAAATCACGGTGCATATAATTTACTAGCGCAACAGGACCTCCAAAACCAGAATAACCCAATTTTAAAAAATAGAATGCTAATTGTTTTAGAGTGTATTTATTCATTTTTCTTTTTAACTAAAATATAATTATGAAAATTATGATTTAAATAATTTCACTCACAATATATTAAAACAGCGTAATTTACCCATCTTCATTAGATTGAATATCCTCGTCAGAAATAGTAGTTTCGCCTTCGACTTCTAGTTCTTCCGGAATAACTTCTACTGGTTCTTCATAAGGCAATGGTTCAATAAAATTCACTTTTTTAGATTTTTTTTTGAAAAAGTCCATCAGCATTAATGGTCTTTTTTGGTGTTAAAAAATCAATTCAAAATATCTAACAATCAATATTTTATACCAAAAACGCATATAAAATAGTCCAAAATAAAAGACTATTTGTCACTCCGTGGAGTCGCAACGTACGAGAGTAGGGACGCTTTACAGCGTGACAAACGGGGACGTAAGATTGGATTAAAATATAATAATGTTTGGTATTAAAATTTATTAAAAAAAATAAAATAGGGGTTACTTTTTTGCTATATCACTATTAACAAATATAAATAAATAATTTAACAACAATTTAAAACTTACGTATTATGAAAAAATCACTATTTATCATCGCAATTTTATTTACTTCATCAATGACTTTTGCACAAAGTACTTATGTATCAGGTTATACTCGAAGTAATAGAACCTATGTTTCAGGTTACATCCGAAACGCTACAAACCAAACTTATACTTCATCAATTTGCACAGCACCAGTTTATCCGCAACCAACTTGTGTAACATCAGTTTACAGACAACCTTTTTATACACCAAAACCTATAATTTATACAGGCTCTCGTGGTGGACAATATTATATTAACAGCAACGGAAATAAAGCTTACGTAAGTTATTAATCCATTTGAATTCTTGTCAATCTCCTAATAAATTATGGTGGGGGATATACAGGTTCAAGAGGAGGAACTTATTATATCAAAAGTAATGGAAATAAAACTTATACAAGCAGATAGTTTGCTTTACTTTAATCTCTATAATTATGAAATATACACTATCCTTATTTGCTCTGTTTACATCTCATTTTTTTAATCCTATTTATTCTCAAGAGAAAACAAGTGGACAAGAAATTGTAGCTGAATTTAATATTTCGGATGCTAGTAAAAATGGAGCTGATATCACACCAATTATTTTGGATCAAAGAGGAAAATTAGTCATTTATAAAGATGTTCAAAATAACAATGCATAATGTCTTTCTAATTTTTGGAAAAAAAATAATACCCAAAGTTATGGACCTATTTATGGAATATTAAAAGACTTTGTCCTAGATCAACCAAAAGTACTAGAGGTTTTACAACAGTTTTTAGCTTTTTTGGGAGATTCCATTATCGTGGCACATCATACTGTATTTGATGTTACCATGATAAACAAGGTGCTGAAGAGAAACAGATTGCCAGAATTAAAAAATAGAACCTTAGACACTGCAGAACTTTATAAAAAAACCTTACTTATTTCTCCAATTTTAGAACGCAAAGACCATTACACTCTTGATGACCTCGCAGAGAAATTTGATATTTCTGTAAAGGACAGACATACCGCCTTGGGAGATGCATATATCACAGCGATTGCATTTCTAAAAATTCTAGAAAAAATGAGAAAAAAGAAAGAAATCACTTTACAAGAATTGTTCAAATAAGTAAAAATTACAGTTTCAAAAACCTCGAAATTCCTTTATCCTATAAAATTTAGGTTATATTAAAAAATACTCTTCGCTTATAGAACGTTTTCAATATCTTCAACGGCAGAATCAACTTTTATATACTTTTCCGTTTCAAAATTCATAACGTTAATCATCATATTTTTAAGCTCCCTAGTATTGTTTTTATTACTAACAAACCAATAATTTATAACTATATTTATTTAAACGGTAAAAAAAGTTGTTCAAAAAATAGGAAATAAAAAAATAAAACTTATTTTTGTGTAATCGATTACATTAAATGTTGTCCAACCATAATACAATAATAAGAATTATGAATAATCAAGCCATAGGTAAATATAGGTGGACAATTTGTTCCTTACTCTTTTTTGCAACCACAGTAAACTATTTGGACAGACAAGTTCTTTCTTTAACATGGAAAGATTTTATTGCTCCTGAATTCCATTGGACTAACAATGATTATGGAAATATTACTGCATTATTCTCCATTTTTTATGCGGTAGCATTGTTGTTTGCAGGACGATTAGTTGATGTGTTAGATACCAAGAAAGGATTTCTTTTGGCTATTGGAGTTTGGTCTATTGGAGCTTGTTTACATGCTTTTTGCGGAATTGCAACAGCAGGAATAGTAACAGGAAACTGGTTCGTTGGTTTTGAAGGAGCAAAAGAAGCTCTTAAAACAGTGAATGATACAGGTATGATCATTTCGGTGAGTGTCACCTTATTTATATTTGCCCGTTTTGTTTTAGCCATTGGTGAGGCAGGGAATTTCCCTGCTGCGATTAAAACTACAGCCGAATTTTTTCCTAAAAAAGACAGGGCATTTTCTACTAGTATATTTAATGCTGGTGCAACTGTTGGAGCATTGGTAGCTCCCATTTCTATTCCTTTCATTGCTAAAGCTTTCGGTTGGGAAATGGCTTTTATTATAATTGGAGCATTAGGTTTCATTTGGATGGGCTTTTGGATTTTTATATATGACAAACCTGAAAATCATCCAAAAATAAGTGCTGCTGAGTTAGAATATATACAACAGGATATTCTTGCAGATAGTAAATTAGAAGGATATGTACCCGAAACAGCTGTCAAAGTGACTCTTATGCAGTGTTTTAAATACAAACAAACCTGGGCTTTTGCTTTTGGCAAGTTTATGACAGATGGCGTGTGGTGGTTTTTCTTGTTTTGGACTCCAGCTTATTTAAGTTCGGTTTACAATATGGATTCTACTCAAGCCGCTTTACCATTATTTATACTATACTTAATTACACTACTTTCGATTATTGGAGGTTGGTTGCCAACTTATTTTGTAGAAAAGAAAGGAATGAACCCTTATGATGGCAGAATGAGAGCGATGTTGATTTTTGCATTTTTCCCTTTATTGGCATTGGTTGCACAACCATTAGGCCACTATACTTATTGGTTGCCAGTAATTATTATTGGTATTGCAGGTGCAGCTCATCAAGCTTGGTCCGCAAATATCTTCACTACTGTTGGAGATATGTTTCCTAAAAAAGCAATCGCCACAGTTACTGGTATAGGAGGTTTGGCTGGTGGATTAGGTTCAACATTGATTAATAAAGAATCAGGAGTTTTGTTTGATTACGCTAAAGATACCAATATGTCTTTCATGGGCTTCGAAGGTATTGAGGCTGGGTATTTCATTATATTTTCTATTTGTGCAGTTTGTTATATAATAGGTTGGACAGTGATGAAAGTATTAGTGCCAAAATACAGTCCGATTACGGATTTGTAAACAAAACCTAATTAAAATTTAAAACAAGTTAATTTTCTTTAAATAGATGAGGAAATTTTTCCCACCATCACTAAACCATCGAAGGAGTAATAGTATTCAATAAATAAACATGAACACAAATTTTATACACGACAACTTTTTATTAGAAAACAAATACGCTGAAGAATTATACCATAATTATTCTAAAAATCAGCCTATTATTGATTACCACAACCATTTATCCCCACAGTTTATTGCCGAAGATAAAATTTTCGAGAATGTGACAAAGGTTTGGATCAATGGCGATCATTACAAATGGCGCGCTATGCGAACTTTGGGAATCAATGAGCAATTTATCACCGGTAATGGTTCCGATAAAGACAAGTTCATGAATTGGGCTAAAACAGTTCCTTACACTATGCGTAATCCATTATACCATTGGACACATTTAGAACTGGCCCGATATTTTGATATTTACGATTTATTGAATGAAAAATCGGCGGAGAAAATATATGATGAGTCTTCCGCCAAAATTAATTCTGCCCAATACAGCACTCAGAATTTACTTCGGAAAGTCAATGCTGAATTCGTTTGTACTACAGAAGACCCAATTGATACTTTAGAATTTCACCAACAATTAGATAAAAGCTCTTTTGAAGTTAAAGTAAGTACTGCATTTAGACCTGATAGAGCTATTTTGATTTCGAATGATGGTTATAATGACTACATAAATACATTAGGTGAAAAAGCTGGCGTTTCAATCAATACCTATACTGATTTATGTACAGCTCTTCGAAACAGAATTGATTATTTCGATAAAAACGGTTGTAAACTATGTGACCATGGTTTAGATCAAGTTTGTTTTGAAAACTATACCGAAAGCGAAGTCAATGCCATCTTCAAAAAGAAACGAGAAAATATAGTACTAACTGATGAAGAAGCATTAAAATTCCAAAGCGCCATTTTATTCTTTTTATTCGAAACCTATCATGAATTTGGATGGGTACAACAACTTCATTTAGGAGCGTTACGCAATAATAATGCACGTATGCACCGAATTTTGGGACCTGACACCGGATGGGATTCTATTGGAGACTATCCTCAAGCACAAAAACTGTCTGCTTTCTTAAATGCACTAGACAGTAAAGATAAATTGACCAAAACCATCATTTACAACTTAAATCCTGCCGATAACGAAGTGATGACTACAATGATTGGTAACTTTAATGACGGTAGTGTTCGCGGAAAAGTACAATTTGGTTCTGGATGGTGGTTTTTAGACCAGAAAGATGGAATGACAAAACAACTGAACGCCCTTTCCAATATGGGATTGATCAGCTGTTTTATCGGAATGTTAACCGATTCCAGAAGCTTCTTGTCGTTTCCAAGACACGAATATTTTAGACGAATTTTATGCAATCTTTTAGGAGATGAAATCAAAAGAGGAGAGCTACCAAATGATATGGAATGGATAGGCAAAATGGTTTCGGATATTAGTTATAATAATGCCAAAGCGTATTTCAAGTTTTAATTGGTATAATAATCCTAATTTTTGAATTAACTCATTTTAATAAATAAATTATGAACAAAATAGTCACTTTTGGCGAAATTATGTTGCGACTTTCAACAGATAGTTATTTGCGTTTTGAACAAGCAAAAGCATTCACAGCTACCTACGGAGGAGGTGAGTTCAATGTGGCAGTTTCTTTAGCAAATTATGGCGTTACTGCTGAATTTGTAACAAGAATTCCAAATAATGAAATAGGAACTTGCGCTTTAAAAGAAATGCGTAAAATGAACGTAGCATCTCAGAATGTGATTTTTGGAGGAGAACGTTTGGGTATCTATTTCCTAGAAACTGGTTCTGGAGTAAGAGCAAGTAATGTAGTATATGATCGTGCTCATAGTGCTATGGCTACTCTTGAAAAAGGAATGATTGATTGGGTAAAAGTATTCAAAGGCGCTACTTGGTTTCATTGGAGCGGTATTACGCCAGCGCTATCTGAAACCGCGGCTCAAGCTTGTTTGGAAGCGGTTAAAGTAGCTCATCAACTAGGTTTGACCATTTCTTGCGATTTGAATTACAGATCGAAATTATGGCAATATGGCAAAACTCCGAGTGATGTGATACCTGAATTATTGCAATATACGAATGTTATTTTGGGAGATATTGACACGGCTTATTTTATGTTAGGTCAAGCCAAAGTAAATCCTAATTACGAAGAAACAAAATCATTACCCGCTTTATACAACAAGGTATTTGAATTATGCCCTAATTTAAAAACGATGGCTACTACTTTGCGGTATTCTGTAAGTGCATCACATCAAAGAATAGGAGGAATTTTATACGATGGGAAATCCATTTATAATTCGGCTGTAAGAGAAGTAACTCCCGTGGTGGATCGTGTGGGAAGTGGGGATGCCTTTATGGGCGGATTGATTTATGGACTTTTAGAATATCCTAATGATACCCAAAAAATAGTAGACTTTGCCGTAACAGCTTGTTGTTTAAAACACAGTATAGCGGGAGATTATAATTTAGTTACCTTAAAAGAAGTAGAAGATAGACTAGACGGCAATGGTGCTGCGCTAGTTTCAAGATAAAACAGAATATGAATACTATACAAAAAATAACAGAGACAATCATTCAACAAGGCATGCTCCCATTATATTATAATGAGGACGAAAACGTAACGATTGAAGTATTAAGGGCGATTTACAGAGCAGGAATTAAAGCCGTTGAATATACCAGTCGTGGCGAAACTGCCTTATCCAATTTTACAAAAATGGTGGAGGTGAGAAATGCTGAAATGCCCGACTTATTGTTGGGAATAGGAACCATAAAAAACCTGCAACAAGCCGAAGAATATTATAAGGTGGGTGCTGATTTTTTCATCAGTCCGGGTTTTGTCCCAGAAGTAGGGACGTTTTTAAAAAGTAAAAGTGTTTTGTACAGCCCAGGCTGTATGACACCAACAGAAATTATTGCCGCCGAAAATGCTGGGATTCACTTCATAAAACTTTTCCCTGGTAATATGCTGGAACCTGATTTCTTGAGCAGCATCAAGGATATTTTTCCAAAATTACTATTCATGCCAACAGGCGGCGTGGACACAACAAGAGATAACATCGAAGGCTGGTTCAAAGCAGGAGTTTCTGCAGTGGGAATGGGAAGCAAATTAATTAGTAAAAAACTAATGGAAGATAAAGATTACGCCACCATTGAATCTGATACGAAAGCCGTTTTGAGTTTAATACATTCCATAAAATAAGCAGTATATATAGAAACCATTTAGCATTATTAAATGAAAAAAATAAATAGAATAAATACAGGGTTAGAAAAATTGCAACCCATAAAAGTGGTTCAATTTGGAGAAGGCAACTTTTTAAGAGCTTTTATAGATTATGCTTTTCAAGAGCTAAATGATACGGTAGATTTTAATGCCGGTATTGCGGTTGTACAACCTATTGAAAACGGAATGGTCAATATGCTGAACGACCAAGACGGATTGTATACCTTGTTTATGAAAGGGGTAACCAAAGGCCAAGAAATTCAAGAAAAAAAATTGATTTCTAATTTAGTTTCTGGAATAAATCCATACACCAACTTCAGTGATTATTTGGCTTTGGCCAAAGAAGAGGAGTTACAATTCATCATTTCAAATACAACCGAATCTGGAATTGCTTATGTTGCATCTGATACGAAAGAAATGCAACCACCCAGTTCTTATCCTGCGAAATTGACTGTTCTTTTACACGAAAGATTCAAACATTTTAATGGCGATGCTTCAAAAGGATTGGCTATTATTCCTTGCGAATTAATAAACAACAATGCCGATACGCTGAAAGAATACATCTTAAAATACAGTGATGACTGGAATTTAGGTGATGCTTTTAAAACTTGGATTGAACAAAGTAATACCTTTCACAACACATTAGTAGATAGAATTGTACCGGGTTATCCAAGAGCTGAAATTGACGAATACAACAAACAATTGGATTATACCGATAATTTAATTGTTACTGCCGAGACTTTTTTCCTTTGGGTAATCGAAGGAGGAGAAGATTTGAAAGCAAAACTACCTTTCCACAAAACCAATCTGGATGTAAAAATCGTTGCGGATATGCAGCCTTACAGAACCAGAAAAGTAAGAATCTTGAACGGTGCTCATACAGCTATGGTTCCATTTTCATTACTATATGGCAATGAAACAGTTAAAGAAACTATACATAATTTATTTACCGGAGATTTTATCAATAAAGCTATTTTTGATGAGATCAATGAAACTATTGCTATGGATAAAGCGGAATTAGACAGTTTTGCAGCCGAAGTTTTAGATCGTTTTAGAAATCCTTTTATCAAACATAATCTCTCTAGTATTGCTTTGAATTCAATTTCAAAATTTAAAGTAAGGGTTTTGCCAAGCATTTTAGGCTATATTTCTAAATTTGATAAAGTACCTACCAACTTGACTTTTGCCTTTGCTTGTTTGATTCGTTTTTATAAAGAAACTTGGAATGGTAAAAGTTTACCCGTTGATGACAGCGCAACTATAACTGATGCTTTTCATGAAATCTGGAGTTCTAATGATGCTGCAAAAGTGGTTCAAGATACTCTTTCGAACACTGAATTTTGGGGTGAAGATTTAACTAAAATAAATGGTTTATCAGCTGCTTTGATTCTTGCAATAAATGAAATTGAAGCTAACGGAATTGAACAAGGATTTGTCAATTTTAGTAAAAAATATTAAATTAATTTTATAACCTATCCATTTATAAAGATGCAAAAAAAAATACTAAAAGTAAATCCAACAGATAATGTAGCGGTAGCATTAGTAAATCTTACAGCTGGTGAGTCCCTTTCTTTTGAAGGAGAAACCATCACTATTGAATCTGATGTAAAAGCGAAACATAAAATTGTCTTGGTTGATTTGAATATTGGCGACCGAATTATTATGTATGGAGTTTTGGTAGGTAAGGCAAGCTCTAAAATTGCAAAAGGAGGTCTGCTTTCTACTTTAAATGTAAAACACGAAAGTGATAAAGTAACTGGTAAAACAGAAACTATTGGCTGGACAGTTCCTAATATTGATAAATGGAAAGACCGAACTTTTCAAGGATATCATAGAGAAGACGGACAAGTAGGTACCGAAAATGTGTGGTTGTTTTTTCCATTAGTTTTTTGTGAAAACAGAAATATCGAAATCTTGAAAGATATTTTCGAAAAAGAATTAATGAAACCCAAAGAAAACGATTATCAATTATTACTTCGTTCTCTTGTAAGTTCAGAAAATGGTTCGGCTGAAACTGCAGGAAAACCTGCCGAAGCAGATTTATTCAAAAATATAGAGGTGAAATTCATCACGCATCAAGGTGGTTGTGGCGGCATTCGTCAGGATTCGCATAGTTTGGCAAAATTGTTGGCAGGTTATGTTAACAATCCGAATGTGGCAGGAGCCACCGTTTTGAGTTTGGGTTGCCAAAACTTGCAAATCTCCATTTTTAAAGACGCTTTAGATGCCATTAATCCAAACAGCACAAAACCTGTTTTGATATACGACCAACAGTCCATTGGAACAATTGAGGCTATGTTGAGCAGCGTCGTAAAAGATACCTTTGCCGCAATCAAAGAAGCCAATAAAATAGAAAGAACTCCAGCCCCATTATCCAAATTAAAAATTGGTTTGGAATGTGGTGGTTCAGATGGTTTTTCCGGAATTTCGGCTAATCCAACATTGGGTGTGACTTCAGATTTGCTTACCGCATTAGGTGGAACAACCATTCTTTCTGAGTTCCCTGAATTATGTGGAGTCGAGCAAGAATTAGTAAACCGTTGTAATGAAGATGAAGATGGTAAACGTTTCTTGGAGTTAATGAAATGGTACGAAAAAACAGTGGTTGATGCAGGTTCAGGATTTGACATGAATCCATCACCAGGAAATATCAAGGACGGATTAATTACAGATGCTATGAAATCGGCTGGAGCTGCGAAAAAAGGAGGAACCTCCCCTATCGTTGGTGTTTCAGATTATGGAGAATACATTTCAAAGCCCGGTCTAAATTTATTGTGTACGCCAGGAAATGATGTAGAGTGCACCACTGCAATGGTGGGTTCAGGAGCCAATATGGTTTTGTTTACAACAGGATTAGGAACTCCAACAGGAAATCCAATCGCACCAGTTATCAAAGTTTCCTCTAATTCTGATTTGGCCCGAAAGATGTCCGACATCATCGATATTGATACCGGCGGAATTATTACAGGTGAAAAATCAATTGATGAAATGGCAGACGAAATGTTAGAATTTATCATCAATGTCGCCAGTGGAACCATAAAAACCAAAGCGGCAATCTTAAACCAAAATGATTTTATTCCTTGGAAAAGAGGCGTTTCTTTATAGCTAATTTTTAATACCGTAGACATGAAAATTTAGTCTTATTGTCACATCGAGCGCAGTCGAGATGCTACTTGGGTTCTCGACTGCGCTCGATGTAACAAAAAAAATAGACTTCTATTACTTATAATAACGTGAGTTCGATGTAAAAAAGTAAAAATATATTTGAAAAATAGAGATGATTTATGTAAGTTAATAGCTGACAACCAATTAATTACATTAAAAACCACCTCTATGTTAGATGCTAATAAAATTACTGAAATTT
>JANMZS010000068.1:0-11836 GCA_031383535.1 Flavobacterium sp. | reverse complement strand
TATGGCAAAACAAATGCTTAAAGATCAAGGAATTGATATTCCTATGGTAACAACGCTTCATGGAACAGACATAACATTAGTTGGGAATCATCCTTTTTATAAAACAGCAGTTACTTTTAGTATTAATCAATCTGATTATGTTACCTCTGTTTCGCAAAGTTTGAAAGAGGAAACCTTGCATTTATTTGATATAAAAAAGGAAATTTTAGTCATTCCCAATTTTATTGAATTGGATAAAAATAATTTGGAATCCATTAGTCCATGCAAACGTAATGTTATGGCCAAAGAAAATGAAAGGATTGTTACTCACATAAGTAATTTTCGCCCTGTAAAAAGAATATTAGATGTAGTTAAAATATTTTATAAAATCCAACAACATATTCCTGCTAAATTAATGATGGTAGGGGATGGTCCCGAAAAGGAAAAAGCAGAATATCTATGTCGAGAATTAAACATTTTCGACAAGGTCATTTTCTTTGGAAATAGTAATGAAATTGACAAAATATTAAGTTATTCGGATTTGTTTTTGTTGCCTTCAGAAACCGAAAGTTTTGGTTTAGCTGCCCTAGAAGCTATGGCTTGGAGTGTTCCGGTTATTTCTAGTAATTCGGGTGGTTTGCCAGAAGTGAATTTTGATGGAATTTCTGGGTATTTGAGTAATGTTGGAAATATAGACCAAATGGCGGATAACGCCTTGAGTATATTAAAAGATGATAGTGTTTTGGCTGAATTCAAGAAAAACGCAATGGAAATCGCTAAAAAATTTGACATCAATGCTATTTTACCTTTATATGAAGATTTATATCAAACCGCAATAAACAAGTAACTATGAAAAAAGTAACGTCAATAATTTTAGTTCTGATTTTTTATTCTTGTGCAACGACTAATGTTAATCCAAACAAAAAACCTTTGTATGAAGTTTTGTTGAATCAAATATATGGTGGAGCAAACATTCGTTTTTTTGAAATTTTGTCTGAACCCAATGAAATTGTGATGTTACAAAAGGACGTTAAATTAAAAAACAGAATAAATCCAAACGATATTCAAACTGCTAATTACATTGTTTTGAATATGGGTGAAAAATCAACAAATGGATATAGAATAGAAATAGAAAATATAACCGAAACTGACAAAAATATTATAATCACAACTAAAGAAATAACTCCTTTACCAGGTTCGGTTTTAATACAACAAATTACAAATCCATATTGTGTGGTTAAGATAAATTCTAAAAAAGAAATCCTTTTTAAATAAAAATTCCTTCCCGAAAAAGATTCAAGAAGGAATTATTTAGTACAATAAAATTTATACTAGAATCTATATCGAATTCCTAAAGCAATATCAGAACCATAATTATTTTCATAATACCCGTTACCTCCAAATTCAGGTCTAAAATCTAAAGAAAGTTGAATAGGTGCTTCATCAAAATTATATTCAATTCCGATATCCCCAGCAGCAAAAACAAATGTTCCACTTTCTTTGACAACTGAATTGTCAACACTCCAACTACCTAAACCTCCACCAATACCTGCATACCAATTAAAACCTCCGTCAATGTTCCAAACCCATTGGTAAATTCCAGCAAGTTTAAAAGCATTAACTTTGTTTGAATTTCTCCAGCCTAAATCTAATTCTAAACGATTTGCATCTGAAAACCGCTTTTGATAAGAAACTTCTGCTCCAAAACCATCATTACTGCCTAAACGCAATCCTATTGCATTTTTTGAAATATTTTGGGCACCTACTGTAGATGTTAGCCCAATTAACATTACTGCTGATAAAAAGATTTTTCTCATAATTATATAGTTAGATTTTTACAAAAATACAACTAATTTTTTTATAGAGAGTATGTATTTTCTAAAAACGTATGAATTTTAAACTTAAATCCACCAAATTCAACTTTTGACTTCTATAAAATTTAAAAAACCACCATGCAAAGTATAATAGTTTATAGTATATCTTTGTTCTTTTATAAAGATAATTTAGGTACACTATAATTATATATTATGTTTTTTTCTTTAATCATTCCAGTTTACAATAGACCAGAAGAGATCAATGAACTTTTAGAAAGTTTAACCAACTTAGACTATAAAGATAATTTTGAAATTGTTATTATTGAGGATGGTTCTTCATTAAAATGTGATGAAATCATTAAAAATTACAGTAACAAACTTTCAATTTCTTATTACTACAAAGAAAATTCAGGGCCTGGAGATTCTAGAAATTATGGAATGAAAAAGGCAAAAGGAGATTATTTTATTATTTTCGATTCAGATTGTATTATCCCAAAAGACTATTTAAAAGAAGTTGAAAGTGCATTAAAACTTGAATTTGTAGATTGTTTTGGGGGACCTGATAAGGCCTTAGAAAGTTTTTCGGACATCCAAAAAGCAATCAATTTTGCGATGACTTCTTTTTTGACAACAGGTGGAATTAGAGGAGGTTCAGAAAAAATAGACAAGTTTCAACCAAGAAGTTTTAATATGGGCTTGTCTAAAAAAGCTTTTGAAGCTTCAAATGGTTTTGGTGATATTCATCCTGGAGAAGATCCTGATTTAACAATACGATTATGGGAATTAGGTTTTGAAACTAAACTAATTCCAAAGGCTTATGTGTATCATAAAAGAAGAATTGACTGGGATAAATTTTCTGTTCAGGTAAATAAATTCGGTAAAGCAAGACCTATTTTAAATAGTTGGTATCCTCAATATAACAAACTCACTTATTTTTTTCCTTCTTTATTTATAATAGGCTTAATGTTGGGATTTGTGTTGTTAATTTTTAATTATGACTGGTTACTCCAACTGTATTTTATCTATTTTTCAATTCTATTTTTAGTTTCAAGTTTCCAAAACCGAAGCTTGAAAATTGGGTTGTTATCAATCAAAGCTGTTTGGAAACAATTTTACGGGTATGGAATGGGTTTTATAGAATCTTTTCTAAAAATAGCTATTCTAAAGCAAAAGCCACAAGAAGCTTTTCCAGATTTGTTTTTCAAAAAATAACATGACAAAAATTATAGGTTTAACGGGAGGTATTGGTAGTGGTAAAACTACAATTGCTAATTATTTAAAAGATAATGGATTACCTATTTATATAGCCGATGATCAAGCGAGAGAAATCATGAAATCTTCTGAAATTCTTGAAAAAATTAATACAGTTTTTGGAAATGCAGTTTTTAATAATGGCCAATTAAATAGGCTACAACTTGCCGATGTAGTTTTTAATAATCCTGAAAAATTAAAATTACTTAATGCTATTATCCATCCAGCAGTAAAAAATCATTTCGACAATTGGATTTTAAATTACAAAAAAAATCCGTATATAATTTATGAAGCCGCAATATTATTTGAGAGCGGGAGTTATAAAAATTGCAATCTAATATTAACAATCACTGCACCAATAGAATCTAGGATTCAAAGAGTTATAGAGCGAGATAAAATAACTCGTGAACAGGTTTTAAAAAGAATGAGTATGCAATGGACAGATGAGCAACGTGTAGCTAAATCTGATTTTGTTATCGAAAATATTAATTTTGAAACTACGATAATTGAAATCAATAAAATTCTTAAAATTTTAAATATTCAATAATATTTTTCCTGCTTGTTAATCTTTGGTTAATTTATCTCTAACTATACTGTTAAAATATTAATTTTGTATCGATGAATAAGATTTTTTTTAGATTACTGTTAATATTAATGAGTTTATCCCTAATCGGGATAATTTTGGTTCAAGTCTATTGGTTTAATACCTCATTTAAAAATAATGATGAACAGTTCAAATTTCATGTAAAACAAGTAATTGGAAATGTCGCTAATAAGCTTGAAAAGCAAGAAGCATACAGTTTTTATGATAAATACAACCAATATAAAGACAGTACGGGAAAAGTTCCACAAAAAAATGATTTGCTAGAATTTTATTATGTTCAAAAAAATCATAGAACAAACAAAACAATTATTTATTCAAACAGTGTAATCTCAGAAGATTATAATATTTCTCCAACAATTTTTGATAAAAAATTGGATAGTGTGAAGATTAAAAGCTTTAGTTCTAAAAGAGTTACTGAAGTTTTTAATGATGAAAAAGTTGATAATTCAAATATTCAGCATAGTTTAGTTCCAGATGTAAAGATTGAAAAATCGGGAAATTTAAACGTTTTAGACAATGCTCAATTTGAAATATTTTTCAAGGATATTGCTTCAGCAATGTCAATTCAAGAGCGGGTTTCTAAAGAGAGTTTAAATAAATTATTAAAAGAAGAATTAGAAGAATATGGTGTAAATACTCCATTTGAATTTGGGATTTACAGTAATGAAATAGAGACAAAAATAAAATCAGATGGTTTTTTTTATGATAAAAATAAAATATATTCTATTCCAATTTTTATAGATAATGAAGGAAGTAATCAGTACAAATTAGTAGTTGAATTTCCTCAAAAAAAGAAATTTATAATATCAGATTTGATTGGAATAACTTTGTTATCAATCATATTCACACTTATTATTATTATAGCCTACTCAAGTGCTCTGAATCAATTAATTCGTCAACGCAATATTTCTGAAATCAAAACTGATTTTATAAATAATATGACACATGAATTTAAAACTCCTATCGCAACGATAAATTTGGCTTTAGATGCAATCAAAAACCCAAAGATAATCGACGATAAAGAGAAGGTGTTTAAGTATCTTCAAATGATAAAAGACGAAAATAAACGAATGCATGCTCAAGTCGAAAATGTGTTGCGTATTTCTAAATTAGAAAAAAAAGAGTTAAATATAAAAAAGGAATCACTCAATATTATTGAAGTAATTGAAGATGCTATTGAACATGTCCATTTAATTTTAGAAGATAGAAATGGAACAATAACTAAGAATTTCAGTGCAGTTAGAACTTCAGTTTTAATTAATGACACTCATTTTACAAACGTGATTGTAAATATTTTAGAAAATGCAATTAAATATTCACCTGAAACACCCCAAATTAATTTATTGGTTGAAAATGTAAAAGATTCCGTTGTTATAAAAATTAAAGATAATGGAATTGGAATGAGTAAAATAGCACAAAAAAGAGTTTTTGAAAAATTTTATAGAGAACATACGGGTGATTTACATAACGTAAAAGGTCATGGTTTAGGGTTATCGTATGTAAAAAGAATAATAGATGACCATAATGGTCAGATTTTTGTAGAAAGCGAAAAAGGAAAGGGTAGTACCTTTATAATAAAAATACCATTAATAAATTAAGTTATGGAAAATACAAATAAAAGAATATTGTTAGTTGAAGATGATTTGAATTTTGGTGCTGTATTAAAAGACTATTTAATGCTAAATGATTTTGAAGTTACTTTAGCAAAAAATGGAATGGAAGGATTTGAAAAATTTAAACGAGACACCTATGATTTGTGCATTTTAGATGTAATGATGCCTTATAAAGACGGCTACACTTTAGCTAAAGAAATTAGAGAGAAAAATCAGGAAGTTCCAATTATTTTTTTAACAGCAAAATCTATGAAAGAAGATGTGTTAAAAGGATATAAAGCGGGTGCAGATGATTATTTGAACAAACCTTTTGACTCAGAAGTTTTACTGATGAAAATTAAAGCTATTATTCAAAGGAAATCATCAGTTGTTAAATCAGAACCTGTGCAATTTGAGTTTGTTATTGGTAAATTTCATTTGAATTCAAAACTACGATTTTTATCTTTTGATAATCAAGAACCGGTAAAATTATCTCCAAAAGAAAACGAATTGTTAAAGATGTTGATTCTTCATGAAAATGATTTGATGCCTAGAGAATTGGCTTTGACAAAAATCTGGCGAGATGATAATTATTTTACTTCTAGAAGTATGGATGTTTATATTGCAAAACTTAGAAAATATCTTAAGTTAGATAAGAACGTTGAAATTCTAAATATTCATGGTGAGGGATTTAGGCTAGTAATTAAGAAATAATCATTATTCAATGTGTTTTTGAGAACCCTCTATGCCCGCAAGGCATAGAGGTTTTATTTTAAATTTAATTGCAACGCAAAACAAGTGTTTTCGTCTTTTGTTACACTTAAAATTATATCAGTATCGTTTGTGTATTCATGTATTAAAACGGTATCATGATATGATAATTCTTTCATGAAATTCATTTCAAAACTTTCTATTTTTTGATTCAGTATTACATCTACTTCAACTAAATCCATACACCATTCTAGGTATTTTACATTATTAACGTGATTAACTATATCTAAATCAGACAATACAACCTTTTTTTCAAAGGCTAATTCTTTCTCATTATTAAGGTTAATTTTAGAAAAAGTTTTTTTAGTAGCTTTATGTTCGGGAAACAATTGAAAATGCTCAAAAGGTAAAGCCAAAGCTTCTGGACGTCGGATTTCAGTGTTGAATACTGCCCAATAGGTTTCTGAACCTACAATTTTATTTCCGTTTAAATACATTTCAATAGCACGAACAGATCTTGAATTTTCTAAAGTATTTATCCAAGTTTTTACAGTAACAACATCTCTCCATTTGGGCAATTCGGTAATTTCAACCCGCATACGGCTTAGTACCCAGGCTTGATCAAATTCTTGCATATCCGAAAAACTAATGCCTCCAATTTTCGAATGACCCGCTGCCGTTAATTGAAAAATATTGCATAAATCAGTATATTTTAAAAAACCATTGGGCATGCATTGAGCAAAATTAATTTCCCATTCCTTACTGAATACTGAGGTGAAACTTGGTGAAATTGGCATGTATTTACTTTTGAATTATATTGTTAATATAGCTAATAATTTGATTTCTATCCGTCAAATAATCAAACCACTTAGTTTGTTCATTTCTTTTGAACCAAGTTAATTGTCTTTTGGCAAATCGCCGAGTATTTTTTTTAATTTCTTCAATGGCGAATTGCAATGAAATTTCGCCTTCAAAAAAGCGGAATAATTCTCTATAACCCACAGTTTGTAATGCGTTCAAGTCTTTGTGATTGAATAATTTTTCGGCTTCAGCCAATAAGCTTTCGTTCATCATGATGTCTACACGCTGGTTGATTCTATCATAAATCACGCTTCTTTCGGATTCTAAACCTATGAGAATAGGAGTGAAGTTCCGAGTATTTTTCTTTTGGTTTAAAAAAAAAGAATAGGGTTTTCCTGTTCCTATACAAACTTCTACAAACCGCATCATTCGTTGTGGATTTTGCAAAGTTTGCGGATTTCGGGTAGTTAATTCTTTAAAATATTCTAAATCAAATGCCTCTAATTGTTGCTGCAAATAGCTGATTCCGATTTTTTCGTAATTAGAATTTACTTCCTCACGAACTGAATTATCAATTTCGGGAAATTCGTCAAATCCTTTCAAAACCGCATCGACATATAAACCTGAACCACCTACCATAACTATATAATCATTTGTTAGGTATAATTCGTCTAGTATGGCAACAGCTTCCTTTTCAAAATCACCAACGGTATAATTATCAAAAATCGATTTATTTTGAATGAAATGATGTTTCGCTACTGACAGTTCTTCGTTTGAAGGGACTGCGGTTCCAATTCGCATTTCTTTAAAAAATTGGCGACTATCACAGGAAATAATATCACAATTGAAATATTGTGCCAAAGTGATGCTCAAGGAAGTTTTCCCGATGGCAGTTGGACCAACAATAGTAATAAGTTTTTTCATTCATTACTAAATTAAAAATGAATCACTTTCAAAGTCTTACTTTTTCTGAGTTGACTTTGTATTATGTTCTTGGCATCACGATTATTTTGCATCGGAATTAAAATGTTTTTTAAGACTTTGACATTTGTAATTTGATAATTCAAATCATAAAAAGTATAGCCTATGTAAATGCCATTTTCAATTAAAACCGCAGAATGTTCACTGATGTTTCTTCCTTTGTCAATTACAATCATATTTTGGTTTTCGTATTTGTTTTGATCAATAAATGCTTGAACTCTACTATTATACTCTTCGGGACTAATGTCACCAACACAAGCACCATCACATTGCTTTATATTATATTGAAAACAGGCTGCTTTGGTTTGATATAATCCGTTTAATTTCTGACACAATTGGTATTTTGTTGTGATATGAAACAACATATTTCGGGCTTCTTGGAGTGATGAAAAAGAGGTGATTTCTTTTTTCCTTCCATCCGATTTTTGAATTTTTAGGTTTAAATACCCTTTTTTATCTATCTCTACATACAAAGCCAATTGAAAAATACTTTTTCGTTGCGCTCTATTCAAAATGGGTTTATTAACTTTAATCTCTTCACTTTCTTTCAATAAAGCAATCAGTTCACTACCAGTTTCATCATAAGTAACCGTAAAAACTTCGGCTTGAATTTTAAGGCACTTACTAGAAGTTCCTGTAAAATGCTGATTGATGCGTTTTTTGATATTTCGACTTTTGCCAATATAAATTAAAACTCCTTTTTCGTTATGAATGTAATAAACCCCTGTTCTAGAGGGCATACTTTCAACTATATCTAATAATCTTGGTGCAATTCCTTTTTCGATAATCGTTTTGATGAGTTCATTTAAAATTACTTTTTCGACGTCTTTGTCCAAAAGCATTTTAAATAATTTTAACGTTGCCATAGCATCGCCACTAGCTCTGTGTCTGTCTGCCATAGGAATTCCTAAGGCACGAACTAATTTGCCCAAGCTATGAGAAGGTTGTTCGGGTAATAGTTTTTGGGCTAATTCAACGGTACAAAGTGTTTTTATAGTAAAGTCAAATCCTAGTCTACGGAATTCAGTGCGTAAAATTCGATAATCAAAAGAAGCGTTGTGCGCCACCAAAACACAATCCGAAGTAATTTCGATAATGCGTTTGGCTATTTCAAAAAACTTAGGAGCAGAGCGTAACATCGCATTATTTATACCAGTCAATTTCACCACAAAAGGCTGAATCGGAATTTCGGGATTTACTAAACTGATGAATTGATCCACGATTTCGTGTCCGTCAAATTTATAAATGGCGATTTCGGTAATTCCTTCTTCGTTGAATTGTCCTCCAGTGGTTTCTATGTCGAGTATTGCGTACATAGCCCCCTAACCCCCGAAGGGGGAATTGTAAACGTTAATTAAAATATATTTTTCCATACTAATTTATTCCCCCTTCGGGGGTTAGGGGGCTTTTATCTTCCCCCAAAGATACTACTTCCTATCCGAACCATTGTACTTCCGCACTCAATTGCGAGTTGATAATCGCCAGACATGCCCATAGACAAAGTTAGAAGTTGGAAGTTAGAAGTTAGAAGTTGGTTTGTTTTATCAAAAATGGATTTTAAATGAGAAAATTCTTTTTTGATTTGGTCTTGATTATTTGTAAAAGTTGCTATTCCCATTAATCCAACAATTCGAATGTTTTTCATTTTTTGAAATGCTGTGGAAGCAAGAATCTGATCCAATTCTTCTTCGTTAAGACCAAATTTCGTTTCTTCTTCGGCAATGTGTATTTGGAGTAAACAATCGATGGTTCTATTGTTTTTTTGGGCTTGTTTGTTGATTTCTTCCAATAATTTCAAACTATCCACACCGTGAATCAAACTCACAAACGGTGCCATAAATTTGACCTTATTTGTTTGGACGTGACCAATCATGTGCCATTCGATATCTTTTGGCATGGCTTCCCATTTTTCTGCCATTTCCTGGATTTTATTTTCGCCAAAAATGCGTTGACCCGCATCATACCCTTCCATTAAATCAGAAATGGGTTTGGTTTTTGAAACGGCAACAAGAGTTACAGTTGATGGTAAAGTGGATTTTATTTTGTGGAGGTTTTGTGCGATTGACATTATTTTACTTACTAATTTATAAACTGCTTTGCTACTTTCTCCGCTTTTTTGGTATTTCCCCCTTTGGGGGTTAGGGGGCTATAATCATAAAAACCTTCACCAGATTTTATGCCTAATTTTCCAGCACGAACCATATTTACTAATAATGGGCAAGGCACATATTTAGGATTTTTGAAACCGTCGTACATCACGTTCAAAATGGATAAACATACATCAAGACCAATAAAATCAGCTAATTGCAACGGACCCATTGGATGTCCCATTCCGAGTTTCATTACGGTATCAATTTCATAAACGCCGGCTACTTTGTTGTATAGGGTTTCGATAGCTTCGTTAATCATAGGCATCAAAATCCGGTTGGCAACAAAACCAGGAGCATCATTAACTTCTACAGGGTTTTTACCTAGTTTTTCGGATAAATCCATTATGATTTTCGTCACTTCATCGCTTGTTTTTTTGCCTCGTATTACTTCTACCAAAGGCATTATAGGAACAGGATTCATAAAGTGCATTCCGATAATACGTTCTGGATGAGCTACAACCGCCCCAATTTGCGTGATGGAAATAGAAGAAGTATTGGTTGCCAAAATAGTATTGTGTGAACAAACTTCGTTCAATTGTTTGAAAATATTGAGTTTTAAATCGAGGTTTTCGGTGGCGGCTTCCACAACCAAATCCACGCCTATAACTCCATCTTCAATATCGGTATAGGTAATGATATTATTTAAGGTTTTGAATTTATCTTCCTCGGTAATCGTTCCTTTGACAACCATTCGATTTAAATTCGAAAAAATTGTTGCCATTCCTTTATCTAAAGCTTTCTCCGAAACATCTATAAGTTTAACGGTGAAACCACTTTGTGCAAAAACATGTGCAATACCATTACCCATAGTTCCAGCTCCGATTACGGCTATTGTTTTCATTTATTTTGGTTTAAACTTTAAACAATTTTATTTATTTCTTAAAACAATCAATAATTTGGTAAGCCACACGCAATGCTTCTGTTGCTTGTTCCAATGTTACAACAGGAGTTGTATTGTTGTTGATTGCATCGGCAAAGGATTCCAATTCGTCCAGAATGGCGTTGTTTTGCTCTACATCAGGATTAGAGAAGTAGATTTGTTTTTTTACGCCTTCGGCATTTTGTAGAATTATGTCAAAATCTCCAGGAATTTCGGGAGCATCTTTCATTTTTACGACCTCGCATTTTTTCTCCAAAAAGTCAACCGAGATGTAAGCGTCTTTCTGGAAAAAACGTGATTTACGCATATTTTTCATAGAAATTCGGCTGGCGGTTAAATTAGCAACGCAGCCATTTTCAAATTCAATACGAGCATTGGCAATATCAGGTGTGTCGCTAATTACTGAAACTCCACTGGCATTTATTAATTTAACTTTAGAATTGACCACACTCAAAATGGCATCAATATCATGAATCATTAAGTCAAGAACTACAGGAACATCCGTACCTCGAGGATTGAATTCCGCCAAACGATGCGTTTCAATAAACATCGGGTTTTCAATCATATTTTTTGTAGCGATGAACGCAGGATTGAATCTTTCGACGTGACCAACTTGTCCTTTGACATTATATTCATTGGACAAAGCAATGATTTCTTCGGCTTCGACAACGGTATTTGATATGGGTTTTTCTATAAAAACGTGTTTTCCAGATTTGATAGAAACCTTAGCACATTTATAATGCGAAAGCGTGGGCGTAACGATATCAATAACATCAACAGAATGAATAAGAGTGGCAATAGTATGAAATTGTTTATAGCCAAATTCTTGAGCCACTTTCTCACCATTTTCATGATTTTCGTCATAGAAACCAACTAATTCAAATTTCTCGGATTGTTGTAATAATCTTAAATGTATTTTTCCAAGATGACCCGCACCTAAAACGCCAATTTTTAACATAAAAATGATTTTTAACAAATGTATAATTTATTTGTTTTATTGTATAAAGTTTACATTTAAAGTTTTGGAAATTGTTGTTTGATTTTTGGAATTTTAAAGTTTATTTTTACCAAAA
>JANMZS010000233.1:0-2042 GCA_031383535.1 Flavobacterium sp. | reverse complement strand
GACCGAATGTTTAAAGAAACAGGACATCAAAATGCTTATTTCCCGTTGTTTGTTCCTAAAAGTATGTTTGAAGCAGAAGAGAAAAATGCCGAAGGTTTTGCCAAAGAATGTGCTATTGTTACGCACTATAGGCTAAAAAACAATCCTGATAATCCAGGGAAGTTAATGGTAGATCCAAATGCTAAATTAGAAGAAGAACTTATTGTTCGACCTACAAGTGAAGCTATAATTTGGTCTACCTACAAAGGTTGGGTGCAGTCCTACAGAGATTTACCATTATTAATAAACCAATGGGCTAATGTAGTCCGTTGGGAAATGAGAACTCGATTATTTTTACGTACAGCCGAATTTTTATGGCAAGAAGGACATACGGCACACGCAACGCGAACTGAAGCAATTGAAGAATCTGAAAAAATGATGCACGTATATGCTGAATTTGCAGAGAATTTTATGGCAATTCCGGTAATTAAAGGATTAAAAACCGAAACAGAACGTTTTGCTGGAGCCGAAGAAACCTATTGTATTGAAGCATTGATGCAGGATGGTAAAGCACTACAAGCGGGTACCTCTCATTTTTTAGGACAAAATTTTGCCAAAGCTTTTGATGTGAAATTCGCAACTGCCGAAGGAAAGCAAGAATACGTTTGGGGAACATCTTGGGGAGTTTCTACGCGATTAATGGGTGCGTTAGTAATGACACATTCAGACGATCAAGGTTTGGTTTTGCCTCCTAATTTAGCACCGATTCAGGTTGTGATTGTGCCAATTTATAAAAATGAAGAACAATTAGAAGCGATTACAAATCAAGTTGATACTTTGGTAAAAGAAATTAAGAAATTAAATATATCGGTTAAATACGATAACAGAACTACCCAAAAGCCAGGATTCAAATTTGCTGAATGGGAACTAAAAGGCGTTCCAGTTCGAATGGCGATAGGACCAAAAGACCTTGAAAACGGAACTTTTGAAGTGGCAAGAAGAGATAATTTATCGAAAGAAACCGTTACTAAGGATGGAATCGCTTTTTATATAAAAAATCTTTTAGAACAAATTCAAACTGATTTATTTAACAAAGCATTGAATTATCGAGACACTCACATTACTGAAGTGAATAGTTTTGAGGAGTTTAAAGAAATATTAGAAAGCAAAGGAGGCTTTTTATCAGCTCATTGGGATGGAACGGCAGAAACAGAAGAAAAAATTAAAAACATGACAAAAGCTACTATTAGATGTATCCCTTTAGATAGGGTTAGTCAAGCTGGAAGCTGTGTATTTACTGGTAATCCTTCTGTTGGAAGAGTGCTGTTTGCAAAGGCATATTAAAAAAAAACATTTTTTTTACTTATACTATTGTACGTTTCAAAAATAGTTGTATTTTTGCATCCGCATTACAGAAACAAGGTCCCTTCGTCTATCGGTTAGGACGCCAGGTTTTCATCCTGGTAAGGGGGGTTCGATTCCCCCAGGGACTACAAAAAATAATTTAAGAAAAATCATTTAAGAAAATGGCAAATCACAAGTCAGCTTTAAAGAGAATTAGAAGCAACGAGAAAAAAAGAGTTTTAAATAGATACCAACATAAAACTACTCGTAATGCCATTAAAGCATTAAGAATAGCTACGGATAAAGTTGATGCAATATCTAAATTATCAAGTGTAATTTCGATGATTGATAAATTAGCTAAAAAGAATATCATTCATGATAATAAAGCTTCTAATTTAAAATCTAAATTAACAAAACACGTTGCTAAATTGTAATAGTTTTTGATTAAGTATAAAAAAAGCCTCAAGTATTTGAGGCTTTTTTTATGATTAAATTTTGGATTTAATATATTCTAACATTTCTTTTGAAATAGGCTTTGATAAGAAATCTAAAACCATAGGGTATTTTTTTGATTTCTCTAAATCAGAGGGGTCAATTGTTGAGGATAAAATTATAATTTTTATCGAATGGAATTCTGAAAATTCATCTGTGCTAAAAAAATCTATAAATTCCCATCCTCCCATAACGGGCATGTTTAAATCTAAAAAAATTAATTGAGG
>JANMZS010000208.1:0-11682 GCA_031383535.1 Flavobacterium sp. | reverse complement strand
TGATTTATTTTCAAGAGCAGTATCAAGAGTTAGACAGCCAATAGAATCATTGTTTAATTGGTTGATTGTTAAAACGGATATTCAAAAAGCAAGTAAAGTTAGATCAAGCAAAGGTTTGTTGATTCATATCTTCGGAAAAATTATTTGTATATTTGTAATTAAATTTGAATAAAATGGAAACATTACTTATAAAAGCTAAAAATCCGAGCAACGCTAAGTTTATTTTAGAGTTAGTCAAAAAACTTGGAGAAGATGGGAAAATTTTGAATACTGAAGAACAAGAAGATTATTTTCTTGGAGCGATGATATCAAATGAAAAAACAGGTGAGAAAGTTTCAAGAAATGAAATTTTCGAAAAACTAAACAAAAAATGATTGTTACATTCGACAAAAGTTTTAGCAAGAGCATAGACAAAATTGGAAATGCAATTGCTTTAAAAAACACTTCAAAAGCGATAGAAAATTGCGAAAAAGCCAATAACCTAAGAGAAATTACCAATCTTAAAAAATTAAAAGGGCATAAAAATTAGTATCGCATCAAAATTGGAGAATATAGAATTGGTGTTGGGATAGAAAATGAAACAATCCTCTTTATTTTAATTTCCCACAGAAAAAACATCTATAACCTTTTCCCATAAAAAAAATTAACCTACATTTGCACTGTCTCAAAGGGGTGCTCTAAATAACGAGCTGAGATTATACCCAACGAACCTGGGCAGGTAATGCTGCCAAGGGAAAAAATGACAGAATCTTTAGAGTGCACGCTATTTATTTGTCATAGAAATATCATTTTATTAATTTAACAACAGAATAATTCCCCCTTTTATTCGTAAAAACTATTTACGGATGAACAATTCATTTTACAAAAAAAGCCAAAAGCCAAAAGCCAAAAGCCAAAACAAAAGCAAGTTTTCAGTAATTTGCCTCTCTCTTCTATTTTCTTTACACGCTTTCTCACAAGAAAAACTTCAAGACACGACCAAAGTCAACCAACTCGACGAGGTTTTGGTATCGGCAATTCGGGTTACCACCAAAACACCAATGTCGTTTTCTAACGTAAGCAAGGACGAATTAGCACAACGAAATTTAGGTCAAGACATTCCCGTTTTATTAAATTATTTACCTTCTGTCATTACAACAACCGAGGCCGGAAATGGAGTAGGTTATACCGGAATTAGGGTTCGTGGTAGCGATGCTACCAGAGTAAATGTTACCATCAATGGCATTCCGTATAACGATTCCGAAAGTCAAGGAACATATTGGGTGAACATGCCCGATTTTGTATCTTCGGTCGAAAGTTTGCAGTTGCAACGTGGCGTAGGAACTTCAACTAATGGTGCTGGTGCTTTTGGCGCAAGCCTAAACATGCTCACCGATAGTTATGCTAAGAAAAGTAATGGCGAAATTTCAAATTCTTTCGGTAGTTTCAATACTCAAAAGCATACTGTAAAATTCAGTACAGGTTTAATGAATGACCATTTCGAAATTGCAGGAAGACTTTCTACTCTAAAATCGGATGGTTATGTGGATAGGGCAAGTTCTGATTTGAAATCGTATTTCTTGCAAGGAACTTATGTAGGTAAAACTACCTTGATTAAAGCCTTGGCTTTTGGTGGAAAAGAAAAAACCTATCAAGCTTGGTATGGCGTGGATGCAGCAACTTTGGAAAGTGATAGAACGTTTAATTATGCAGGAATGTTTACGGATGAGCTTGGAAACACTCGTTTTTATGATAATCAAACCGATAATTATCAGCAAGATCACTATCAATTGCATTGGAATGAAAAAGTTGCCGAAAACTGGAATACGAATCTAGCATTTCATTATACTAAAGGAAAAGGCTATTATGAAGAATATCAGGAAAATCAAGATTTTGCAGATTATGGTTTAGTACCAATTATCGCTGCACCAACTGTAAATACTACCGATTTGATTCGTCAAAAATGGTTAGATAATGATTTCTACGGAACTACCTTTTCTGTCAATTATAAAAAGGCAAAACTAGACTTGATTCTTGGAGGAGGCTGGAACAAATATGAAGGCGACCATTTTGGCAAAGTAATTTGGGCAAGATATGCTTCGCAAAGTGAACTTGGAGATCATTATTATGATGATTATTCAACAAAAACGGATGGCAATGTATTTGCAAAAGCCAATTATCAAGTATTGGATAACCTGAGTGTTTATGGAGATTTGCAAATTCGTAATGTTTGTTACAAAGCCAATAGCGACGATACAGGTTTAGTACATGATAATTTTAATTTTTTTAATCCCAAAGCAGGAGTTAGTTATGACATTAATAAACATAATGCCTTGTACTTTTCGTATGCTAGAGCGAATCGTGAACCGAACCGAACCGATTATGAAAATGGAAGCCCAAAACCAGAAAAGTTAAATGACTTTGAATTAGGGCTACGACACTATTCTAATAGTGTAAAGTTTAATGCAAACATATATTATATGGCATACAAAGATCAATTGGTATTGACTGGTGATATTGATAATGTGGGAAGTCCAATTCGCAAAAACAGTGGGGATAGCTACCGTTTAGGCATTGAGTTAGATGCAACATTTACGGTTTTTAAAAATTTATTTGTCTCACCAAATATTACTTTAAGTACAAATAAAAACAAAGATTTTTATTTTAAAAGAGATGGAGTATTGGCTGATTTAGGAGAAACTAATATTGCTTTTTCATCAAATCTTGTTGCTGCAAATGCTATTACATTCAAGCCATTGACTAATTTACAATTGTCGTTTTTGACAAAAATTATTGGAAAACAATATATGGGAAATATTGATTCTGAAGTTTCAAAATTAGATTCTTATTGGACTAATGATTTTAATATAACATATCAGTTTAAGCCAAAATCAGTTTTTAATTCCATTTTAGTTTCAGGCTTGGTTAATAATATATTTGATTACAACTATATTTCTAATGGGTATTTTTATACTTATGATGATGATTACACAAGTCCTCCGACAGTAACAACTTATGAGGGTGCGGGGTATTACCCACAAGCTGGAGTTAACTTTTTAGTAGGCTTGACGTTGAAATTTTAGTTTTTGGTTCCTAATTTTATATAAAGAACCTGATGTTTGTGCATCAGGTTCTTTGTTTTAATTATAAACTCTAATTATATTTCCGTTGACTTCCACCCGATACTGTTTCATCGGATATTGTTTTCCTTCGCATTTTGTACCGATACATTGTCCTGAAAACAAACTATATTCTGCATTATCACAGGCACAAACGGCTATAGTCCCTCCTTTTATGGTCATGGTCGAACAAGAACTCAAGGCCTGATTGGGACATGCAGCATCAAAAGCAGCAAAGGTATTGCCAGAATTATTAAAAACAATAATTCCTCGAGCTCCTTGGTCAGCAACATAAACCGCATTGCTCACAAATTTTAGATTCGAAAATTGAGGTAAATTCAAATTAATTTCCAAATTAACCGAATAATTAGGAATATAGGGGTTATTATTATTAAAATTAGAATCGTTACAACACGATAAAACAGGAATAGTTAATAATAAAACTAAGATTTTTTTCATTTTTGTAAATAAATTGAAATATTGGATGAACAAATTTAATTTAATTAACTTTGAAATATGTAGGTTGTAGTATATATTTATGGTCTAATAAAAAATATTACTATCTTTGTGAAAAGAAATCCCGTCCAGATGGGATTTTTTGTATTTTATATAAACGATGAAGTTATGAGCACAGTATCTTATTATACCGCCGAAGGATTAAAAAAATTAAGAGAGGAATTAGACTATTTAAAAAGTGTAATGCGTCCAAAAGCATCTCAAGATATAGCCGAAGCAAGAGACAAAGGCGATTTGTCTGAGAATGCCGAATATGATGCCGCCAAAGAAGCGCAAGGAATGCTCGAAATGAGAATTGCGAAATTAGAAGCGGTACATTCTAATGCCCGATTAATTGATGAAACACATTTAGATGTTTCTAAAGTATTGGTTTTGTCCAATGTAAAAATCAAGAATCAGGCTAATGGTATGGAAATGAAATACACCTTAGTTGCCGAAAGCGAAGCCGATTTAAAAACCGGAAAAATATCAGTAACTTCTCCAATTGGCAGAGGTTTGTTAGGAAAATCAATTGGTGAAATTGCCGAAATAACAGTGCCCAATGGCGTTTTGAAATTTGAAATACTAGAGATTTCTAGAGACTAGTTGCAGATTCCAGTCCCGAAGCTTCGGGATCAGATTCCAGTTAAAAGGTTCAAACTTTAAAATTCAAACTTCTAATCTCTAATTTCCTAATGAGCTCCATTTTCACCAAAATCATTCAAGGCGAAATTCCCTGCTACAAAATTGCAGAAGATGATAATTTCTTGGCTTTTTTGGAGGTAAATCCAAATGCAAAAGGACACACTTTATGTGTTCCAAAACAAGAAATTGACAAGATTTTTGATATTGAAGATGACTTGTATCTTGAACTTATGCAGTTTTCAAAAAAAATTGCCGTGGCTCTTGAAAAAACTATTTCCTGCAAAAGAATCGGTATGGCAGTTATTGGTCTTGAGGTTCCACACGCCCATGTTCATTTAGTTCCGTTAAACGAAATGGATGAAATGCGTTTTCATAATAAAGTCACAATGACTAAAGAGGAATTTGAAGCTTTGGCTAATAATATTCAGGCTAATTTGTAAAAAGGAACGGTTATTTAATTAGGAATCTTGTAGTTAAATTTGTGTTTGGCATTCTAAACTCACTTGCATCGTCGTTCCTTTTCCTATTTCAGAATTCAAAACTTTTATTGTACCCTTGTGGTATTCTTCAACAATTCTTTTAGTAAGTGATAATCCTAATCCCCAACCTCTTTTTTTGGTGGTAAACCCAGGTTCAAAAACATTTTTAAATTGATTTTTAGGAATTCCTTTTCCAGTGTCCGAAATGTTAATTCTAACAAATCCAGCTTCATGAATCACTTCTAATGATAGTTTTCCCCTGCCTTTCATGGCGTCGATAGCATTTTTTACTAGATTCTCAATTGTCCAACTATGCAAAGTGGGATTTATTAAAACATAAACAGGTGCATGAGGACTAATAAATGAAAATTCAACTTGTTTAGAAAATCGAGATTGTAGATAATCATAGGTTTCTTGAGTTTCACTAATAATGTCTTTATTTTCTAATATGGGCTCAGAGCCAATTTTAGAAAAACGGTCAGTAATCGTTTGCAAGCGATCAATATCCCTTTCCATTTCTAAGACCGTTGAGGTGTCAATATCTTCTGTTTTCAATATTTCAACCCAGCCAATCAAAGACGAAAGTGGTGTGCCTATTTGGTGCGCTGTTTCTTTTGCCATTCCAGCCCAAAGCTTATTTTGGGTAGCCATTTTGGTGCTTTTATAGAAATTATAAACCATCCCAGCAAACAAAACAATGATAAGTACTAAGGCTACAGGATAATACTTGAGTTTATTTAATAAATCGGAATCGCCATAATACAATTGGTGAGTTTTACCCTCAGAAATATTAATTAGAATAGGCTCATTTTGACTTTTTAATCGTTTCAAAACAGACTTTAATTGCTCCTTATTTTTCAGAACATCATCATCAATGTTCAATGTATTGATAATAGAATCATTTTCAGTTTGTATGATAGGAATGTTTGCTGATTGAATTATCAAAGCAGGCAAAGTTATATCGGCATTAATATCGGCATTATTCAATGATTTTTGAGCCTCAGCCCAATGCTCCATTTTTACACGCTCTTCTTCTTTAAATATTTGAAAAAAAGAATAGGTGTTCCAAAGAATCAAGGAAACAATCAAAAAAGAAACAAAAACGATAATCCAACGTGTGGTGATTCGACTTTCAGAAAACTGCATACACTATTTTTGAGGCATAAATATAAGTATTTAATAGAATTAAAACGGTTTTTATGATAAACCTAAATCAGTAATTTTAGTTCTTTTTTATAAAGTATGAAATTAATTGCTATTTGCAAATAGTATTATTGGCTGCTATTGAAGAAATTAATATATTTGTAAAGCATTTTTTAAAAAACTAATTGATTTTTTCAAATCAATAAAATTAAATTCGAACATAATAAATATATAGAGATGGAAGTTACAGGAAAAATTAAAATGATAGACCAAACAAAAGAAGTTGGGTCTGCTGGTTTCAAAAAAAGAGATATTGTTGTTACTACAGATGAGCAATATCCCCAGCATATTTTGGTTCAATTTGTTCAAGACAAATGTGAATTATTGAATAACTATCAAGTGGGCGAAACTGTCAAAATAGATATTAATTTAAGAGGTCGTGAATGGACAAATCAACAGGGAGAAATTGTTTATTTTAACACCATTCAAGGCTGGAGAATTGGAAAAATACAAGCCGAAACTACACCAACTCCTACTGCACCTATGCCTGCAGCCGAAGCATTTGCTCCAGCTACAAGTTTGAATGAAGACGAACCAGACGATTTACCTTTCTAAGAGATAAAAAAGTTAGAAGTTAGAAGTCAGAAGTTTAAGTTTACTTGAATTTCTGGCTTTTTGTTTTTGAAATTGCTATTGATTCTTGAAATTAAAAATGTATTACGTATCTACTCATTTGTTTTTCCCTCCAGTTTCTAAGGCTAATGCTGATGGAATTCTTGCTATCGGTGGCGATTTGTCTCCCGAAAGACTAATTCTCGCCTACAAAAGCGGCATTTTTCCTTGGTTTGAACAAGGAGAACCTATTGTTTGGTGGTCACCAAATCCTAGAATGGTTTTGTTTCTTGACGAATTGGTTATTTCAAAAAGTATGCGCAATATCCTGAATCGCAACAGTTTTAAAGTTACATTTAATGAACGTTTTAGAGATGTAATTTCTAATTGCCAAAAAGCAAAAAGAAACGGTCAAAGCGGCACTTGGATTACGAATGAAATGATAGAAGCCTATTGTGAATTAAATGCATTAGGAATAGCAAAATCAGTTGAGGTTTGGCAAAACGATAATTTGGTTGGCGGATTGTACGGTATCGATTTAGGACCTGTTTTTTGTGGTGAAAGTATGTTTTCTAAAGTGTCAAATGCTTCTAAAGTAGCTTTTATAGCCTTAGTAAATCAATTAAAAAAAACAAATTATAAAGTATTAGATTGTCAGGTTTATAATGATCATCTAGCAAGTTTGGGTTGTAGGGAAATTGACAGAATTGAGTTTATGGAATTTCTAAAACAATGATTTGTGAATAATGTTAAAAAATTAGCCACAGACCTGTCTGCCGACAGGCAGGTTCACACAGATTAAACGGATTAACACAAAGTTTTTTTGTGAAATTTGTGGTTAAAAAACATGTTGATTTTGTGATTTATTTTTAAACATATAAGTAATTTAAGCTTTCTAAAATAGTGAACTTTGTGTCTTCTTAGTGTCCCGATAGCTAACGGGATTGTGGTTAAATAAAAAGCAAAAAAAATGAAATTAAAATTCTATACAGTAACCGAATTATATATTTATCCCATTAAAAGTTTGGCAGGCGTTCGTGTTGAAACTGCCTTGGCTCAAGAAATGGGTTTTGAAAATGACCGGCGATGGATGTTGATTGACGACAAAAATCAGTTTATTACGCAACGGAAACACCCTGTTTTAAGTCAGTTTTACCCTAAAATCAACGACGATAAAATCGAAATTTCATATCACTATACAAAGCACAAATTCTCCCTATTAGAAAGATTGAATGAACCAATTTTATCCAAGGTTTGGGATGATGAAAGTACTGTTTTTGAAGTGAGTAAAGCGACTTCGGAATGGTTTAGTGATTTGTTGGGCTTTTCTTGTAAATTGGTAAAAATAAGCAACAAAGGCGATAGAAAACACAAGAGTACTAAACTTAATCAATCACTCAATGTGAGTCTGGCCGATGGCTATCCGTATTTATTGCTAGGCACCAAAAGTTTAGATTATTTAAATGAAAAATTAGAAGAAAAAATTACGGTTCAACGATTCAGACCTAATATTGTTATTAGTACTGAATTGGCTCACGAGGAAGATTCTTTCAATACCTTTCAGATTGGGGATGTGAAATTTAAAAACCTAAAACCTTGTGGAAGGTGTATTATAGTGAATAATAATCCGATAACTGGAATTATGTCAAAAGAACCCTTACGTACTTTGAGCCAGTACCGTAAAGTAGATAATACTGTTTTATTCGGCACAAACATTTTTTGTCTGAATGAAGGGGAAATAAAAGTTGGAGGTGTATTGGCTTTTAACTTCTTTTCCAGCAATCTTCCATGTGGTCATTGACCATTCCTGTGGCTTGAATATGGGCATAAACCACGGTGGAACCAACAAACTTAAACCCGCGCTTTTTCAAATCTTTACTGATAGCATCCGAAAGTGGAGTAGTAGCAGGTACTTCTTTCATTGTTTTTGGGTTATTTACTATGGGTTTTCCATCTACAAAACTCCAAATATATTTAGAAAAACTGCCAAACTCTTCCTGTACTTTCATAAAGGCAATTGCATTTGAAACGGTGGATCTAATCTTGAGTTGATTTCTAATAATTCCAGAATTTACCAATAGTTCTTGAATTTTATCTTCGGGATAAAGTGCTATTTTTTTATAATCGAACTGATCAAAAGCATTCCTAAAATTTTCTCTTTTGGCTAAAATGGTATACCAACTTAGTCCAGCCTGAAAGGTTTCCAATACTAAAAATTCAAAAAGCTTATCATCTTCATATACAGGATTTCCCCATTCGTTATCATGATAATCACGATATAAATCGTCTTTTTCACACCAAGAACAGCGGGTTTTAGTTTGCATAAGTATCTTTTGCTAAATAGTTGCCGATTAAATAATGTCCTAAATATATAATGGGTGTCATGCAAATAGCAATAATCAATTTTACAAAATAACCCGTAAAAGCTGATTTTATAAATACGTCGGTAGTCATAATTCCAGTTGCCCAAAAAGCAATTCCTAGTACAATGAAACTGTCAAATAGTTGTGAAATTACTGTAGAGCCAGTACTTCTGAGCCAAATCATTTTATTACCAGTTTTGTTTTTTAGAAAATGAAAAATCGTTACATCAATCAATTGAGAGACTAAAAAAGCCGTTATACTTCCCACAATAATCCATTGACTTTGACCAAAAACAGCAAAAAAGTGGGTATCACTAACAGTGCTTATTCCTTCTGCCGCCGGAATTCGTATCGCAAAATAGAGCAGTAAAAAGCAATACGCAATTAAACTAGCCGTAATTAATGAAAGTTTCCGTACGCCTTTTTCGCCAAAATATTCATTGATTAAATCGGTTGTTACAAAAACGATAGGCCAAGGCAGAATACCAATACTCATGACCGCTGAGCCTACATAAATGAGTTTTCCACCAATTAATTCTGCAACAACGGCGTTTGTTATGAAAATCCCAGCGAGAATTACATATACTGTATCTTTTTTAGACTGAAACATACATTTTGATTTGAAATCAAATGTAGTATTTTTTTTGAGATTCAAGTTTTAAAAAAGCAGGAATACTTATTCTAAACTATTATTTAAATCAATATTATCGCGTAATCTGCCAATATTTTGTAGTTTAATAGTTGCTAATTTTTGGGCAATGGTAATACTTTCGACAATGTTTTTGTTGTTCAATTTTGCATACAAAAAACCAGTCCAAAAAGCGTCGCCAGCCCCTGTTGTGTCTTTAATTTCCTTGATTGGAATAGCCTCTTGATAAAAAAGGCCGTGAGTTGTGTCAGATAATTTGACACCGAACGCTGTATGAAGTGTTTTTCAAAAGATGAACGTTCTTAAAAGTCGGAATCGCAGAGCCCACAAGATTATATTTTTGGTTGCGACTTATTCATACTTCGCAAGTATGTACTTAAACAAAAATCCCATTTTGTTTCAATAAACAAAATGGGATTTTATAACGTATAGAATCTAAAATCTAAAATTAGACTATCCTAAAGCTGCTCTTTTAAAACCAGTAACGATAAGATCTTTATCTAAAGATTTTACATAAGCAGCAACGCTTAATTTATTATCTTTAATATAATCTTGGTTTACAAGTGTATTGTCTTTAAAGAAACGAGCTAGTTTTCCTTTAGCAATATTATCTAACATAGCTTCTGGTTTTCCTTCTTGACGAAGTATATCTTTAGCAATTTCTATTTCTTTAGCAATAGTTTCAGCATCAACACCATCTTCGTTTAACGCGATAGGAGCCATCGCTGCTGCTTGCATAGCAATGTTTCTAGCCACTTCATCAGTACCTGCTATATTTGCAGAAAGAGCTACTAAGGTTGCGATTTTATTTCCAGAGTGGATGTAAGAACCGATAAAAGCACCTTCTAATTTCTCGAAAGTTCTAATTTCTAATTTTTCACCGATAACTCCTGTTTGTTCGATTAATTTTTCGGCAACAGTGATTCCGTTGAAATCAGCCGCCAAAAATTCTTCTTTAGTATTGAAAGTCAATGCCAAATTAGCCATTTCAGTAGCCATTTTAACAAAGTTTTCGTTCATACCTACGAAGTCGGTTTCACAGTTTAATGTGATGACAACACCTGCAGTTTTATCTGCGTTAACAACAGCAATAGCAGCACCTTCAGTAGATTCTCTGTCTGAACGATTTGCCGCTACTTTTTGTCCTTTTTTACGTAAGTTTTCAATCGCTAAATCAAAATCTCCTTCTGCTTCAACCAAGGCTTTTTTGCAATCCATCATTCCTGCACCAGTGATTGTTCTTAATTTATTTACGTCTGCAGCCGTTATAGTTATAGTTGACATAATGTTTTATTTAGCCCCACCCTAACCCTCCCCAAAGGGGAGGGAAAGTAATATGGGAATTTTTTAATATAATTTTTAAGTTATCCTTGCTCCCTTCCTTTTGGGAAGGGCTGGGGATGGGCTTTTTATTCTTCAGTTGCTGGTGCTTCAACTTCAGTAGTTGGAGTTTCAGCTTCAACTTCAACTATTACAGCTGGTGTTTCAACTTCAACTTCGATTACTGGAGCAGCAGCTTCTTCAACAATTGATACTACTTCTTCTTTGGTACTTTCAGTCGTTGCTTCTGCATCAACTTCTGCATCAGCACCTCTATTAGAAAGTCCATCAATAATTGCAGCGGTAACTATAGATAAAATTTTATCAATAGATTTAGAAGCATCATCATTTGCTGGTATCACGTATTCTACCTCACGAGGATCAGAATTGGTATCAACCATTGCAAAAACTGGAATGTTTAATTTTTGAGCTTCTTTTATTGCAATATGTTCCGCTTTGATATCTACTACGAACAATGCTGCTGGTAGTCTAGACATGTCTGCAATTGAACCTAAGTTTTTCTCTAATTTAGCACGAAGACGATCTACTTGCAAACGCTCTTTTTTAGAAAGCGTCATGAATGTACCATCTTTTTTCATTTTATCAATAGTAGCCATTTTTTTAACAGCTTTACGGATGGTTACGAAGTTGGTTAACATTCCACCAGGCCATCTTTCAGTGATGTATGGCATGTTTGCAGCAGCAGCTTTTTCGGCTACGATGTCTTTTGCTTGTTTTTTTGTAGCTACAAATAATATTTTTCTACCTGATGCAGCGATTTTTTTCAAAGCTTCGTTAGCTTCTTCGATTTTTGCTGCAGTTTTATATAGATTGATAATGTGAATTCCATTACGTTCCATATAAATGTAAGGAGCCAT
>JANMZS010000186.1:0-6314 GCA_031383535.1 Flavobacterium sp. | reverse complement strand
TCCCGTATTCATTGGCAAAACCTTGTCAAAACCAAAATACTTTGTTATGTATTCTTCATAAGTCCCTAGTTGGTCGTTATAAAAAGCACGAGAAGTTAAAGTCAGTGTTTGGGCTTGTTTAATCATAGCTGCCACAATTTTAGGATGACAATGCCCTTGATTTACAGCTGAATAAGCCGAAAGAAAATCAAAATATTTTTTACCATCTACATCCCATACGTAAACACCTTCTCCTTTTTCTAATACAACAGGTAATGGATGATAGTTATGAGCACCATATTTATTTTCTTTTGTGATTAATGCTTCTGATATTGAAGAAAGACATTGACTTGTATGTTCCATAACGAGGTTTTGTTTTATATGACGAATAATAACAAATTTAGACAAATAGATTTATCTGACCTTATAAATTACTATATTTGACTTAATTTTATTAAAAATAAGTCATATTATATTTATTTAAATAAATAAAAGTCAATTTAATTAATAATCGTATGGAGATAGTGGATGATTTTGATAAAAATATTATCAAAGAACTTATAAAAGATGGAAGAGTTGCTTATTCTAGTATAGCATCAAATTTAAAAATATCGAATACGATGGTTCATCAACGTATCAATAGATTAATAGAGAAAGGCATTCTTCTTGGAATAAAACCCGTAATTAACGAAAAAAAGATTGGTTATGATTGGGGAGCTTACACTGGTATCACATTAAATAAAGATCAAGATTCAAATAGAATTATTGAGGAATTAAAAAAAATACCCGAAATAACGGAATGCTATTATATATCAGGATCTTACACTTTGTATATAAAAATTATTGCCAAAAACCACGAACATATGCGTAAAATACTTTACGAAAAAATAGACACTATTCCTGGTATTTTAAAAACCGAATCCATAATGGAATTAGGCTGTGCTTTTAAAAGAAATATCACTTTATAAAAAGGCAACCCAACTTTATTTAATAATTATAAGGAACATTTTAAGTTTTTTTATTAATTTGACTCGATAATTGTTTTTTGGTTAAATTATAAAACACGTACGCTTTCAAAGAGATTTTGATAATTAAACATTACACAAAACAAAAAAATGAATCCATCACGTATAATTCAAAAAACGCTACCAATAATTTTATTGTCATTTATAGCAATATCTCTCCAAGCTCAAAACAACAAAGGAAAGCTATTTATCATTGGTGGTGGTGATCGAGATGACACCTTAATGAATCATTTATTAAAAGCAGCCGATTTAGAACCAACAGATTATATAATTGTACTTCCTATGGCGAGTGAAGAACCTGAAAGTTCCTATTTCTATTTTAAAAAACAAATGGTTAAATTAACATCAAACCCCATAAACATGATGAATTTTGATGCTAAAAACGTACATAATAAAGTATTAGGAGATTCACTACAAAAAGCAAAATTAATTTTTATATGTGGTGGTGATCAAACTCGTTTCATGAATATTATTCTAAATACCCCAATTTACAATGCGATTCATAAAGCGTATCAAAACGGAAGCACTATAGCGGGTACAAGTGCTGGAGCGGCTGTAATGTGCGAGCACATGATAACTGGAAATCAAAAGCTTGCAGTTAATTACACCGAAACTTTTGATACTATTCGTTACGATAATTTAGAAACTTCTAAAGGTTTAGGTCTTATTGACAAAGTTATTATTGACCAACATTTTTTAAAAAGAAGTCGTTATAACCGTTTACTTTCAGGATTAATTGAATTTCCGAATCATACTGGAATAGGAATAGATGAAAGCACAGCAATTTTAGTCCAAAACAATCAATTTGAAGTCTTTGGCGAGAGCGAAGTTGTAGTAATAAGTAAACCAAAAGGGATTACAAGAATCAAGAAAAATAATTTGATTAGTATCAAAAAAATTCAGATGAGTATCCTAGCCGAAGGAGAAAAATATAAAATTAAGTAATATGAAAATTCTAAATCATAAGTTTATTCTTTGTTTTTTTATGTTTGCATTTACATTGAAACTCATTGCTCAAGAAATAAATCAAAAGAAAGCTAAAAGACTGGAAATCATAGCTCAAAATGTAACAATAATTCGAGATAGTTGGGGAATAGCCCATGTATATGGAAAGACAGATGCAGACGCTGTATTTGGAATGCTTTACGCGCAATGCGAAGATGATTTCAAGAGAGTAGAAATGAATTATATTGACAAATTAGGACGATTATCAGAGATAAAAGGAGCATCGGTTTTATATAATGATTTAGAAACAAGACTATTAATCGATGCAAACGAAGCCAAGTCCGATTATAAAAAAGCTGCTCCTTGGCTAAAAAAATTACTTAATAGTTTTGCTGACGGTGTTAATTTTTTTCTTTTAAAACATCCAGAAGTACACCCAGTTTTATTAACTCATTTTGAACCTTGGTATCCCCTACTTTGGACTGACGGAAGTATTGGAGCTATTAATACAGCCGATCTTTCAACAGCTGAATTAAAAACCTTTTATTCTGGAAATTCTGACAAAGTTACTTTTGTAGAAAGGAAAAAAAATATGCAAACTGGCTCTAACGGATTTGCTATTGCACCCTCAAAATCAGTTTCGGGCAACTCCTTACTATATATAAATCCACACACTACTTTCTATTTTAGACCCGAAATTCAGATTAGTAGCCAAGAAGGTTTAAATTCATATGGTGCTGTAACATGGGGTCAATTTTTTATTTACCAAGGCTTTAATGATTATTGTGGATGGATGCACACCTCCTCAAACACTGATGTGGCTGACCTCTATGCAGAAAAAATTACTTCTAAAAACAATCGATTTTATTACGAGTATAATAAAAATACACTTCCGGTGAAAGAAAAAATAATTAAACTTGAATATCTAGAAAACGGAGAAATTAAATCTAAGATGATAAAAACCTTTTTTACTCATCATGGTCCAATTATGGCAAAAAAAGATGGAAAATGGATCAGTCTAAAATCTAATAACCGATCTATGAGTAGTTTAGAACAAAGTTGGATTAGGACTAAATCAAAAAGTTTTGAAGACTATAAAAAAGCTATGGATTTAAAAGCCAACGCATCAAACAATACTGTTTACGCTGATAAAAAAGGAAACATTGCTTACTGGCATGGCAATTTTATACCCGTAAGAGACACTAGTTTTAATTGGGGGAAAGTTGTTGATGGAAGCAATAAAACAACTGAATGGAAAGGATTGCACCAAGTTTCAGAGACCGTACATATTTATAATCCTACTAATGGATGGTTACAAAACTGCAATTCAACACCTTTTTCTGTAGCTGGAGCATACAGTCCAAAAAAAGGAAATTATCCGGCTTATATGGCTCCAGATGGTGAAAATTTTAGAGGATTAAATGCAGTACAGATATTTAATGAAGATAAAAAATATACTTTGGACCAACTTATAACAGTAGGTTATGATACCAAACTTTTAGCTTTTGAATTATTACTACCTGCTTTGTTTTCAAACTTCGAAAAAATCACCAATACAAAAGAATCAATATATTTAGATTTAGAAGAACCCATTGCAATATTAAAAAACTGGAATTATTATGCTAGTGAAAATTCAATATCCACCACCCTTGCCAATGAATGGGCTTACAAATTAGACCCAATTATTCAAAAAGTCTATATTGATGAAGGTGAAAATGACCAAATAGAAAACACTAAACAATTTTCCAAAAACGCAACCCCAGCACAAATGCTTCCACAATTGCAAGAAGTAGTCAAGGAATTAAAAATAAAATTTGGTACTTGGAAAATTCCTTGGGGCGACCTAAATAGATACCAAAGAATTAATGGCAATATTAATCTTGATTTTGATGATGCAGCATCAAGTTTACCTATAGGTACAGCATCTGCAATTTGGGGATGCTTACCAGCATATAAAAGTGATTATCAAAACAACTCGAAAAAACGTTATGGATATAATGGAAATAGTTTTGTTTGTGTTGTAGAATTTGGACCAAAAATTAAAGCTAAATCAGTTTTAGCTGGAGGAAACAGTAGTAATCCAAAATCAAAACACTTTAACGATCAAGCTGAGATGTATCAAAAAGGACAATTTAAAGACGTCTTTTTTTATAAAGAGGATGTTCTAAATAATGCTGAAAAAACCTATCACCCAGGAGAATGATTTATTGAAGTCGTTTAAACTTTTTTCAATTGGATGCAAAATCGTCTTTTTATCCCATATTTTATCTTTTTTTTACTCCGTAGCTCTGCTATGCAGTTCATAAAAGCTAAAATCTAAAACAAAAATCCTAATTTTTCGCTTCAATCAAAAAAGTTAAACGACTTCATTATTTATTTCCCGAAAAAGTAAGCTTTTGAATTTGAATGTTGATATCTTTGAAGTCTTTATTAAATTAAAATAATGTTGATATTTGTATTATAAAAAATACTACCTTTTCAATTCTAGCCTTTTATTGACTGTATCATTTTTATTTAAAAGAAATATCAAATTAATAACAATAATATACTAAAAAAAAATGAAAAACATACTCTATTTTCTCGTGATTATATCTTGCTTTTCTTGCACTTCACAAATGAGTACGGTATCTTTTACAGAACCTACAAAGTACATTAATACCATTACATCTAAAGATTTGACAAAACACCTTACCATAGTTGCCTCTGACGAAATGGAAGGAAGAGATACAGGATCTAAAGGTCAGAAAAAAGCTGGTGACTATCTCATAAATCATTATAAAACCAATGGAATTTCTTTTCCAAAAGGAGCAACAGATTATTACCAAAGAATTCCTGCTGCCTATTTGAGTGCCAAGGCGCATGAGAATTTGCCCGATTCAGAGAATATATGGGCTTTTATAGAAGGCTCTGAAAAACCTGATGAGATTATCGTTGTTTCGGCACATTACGACCATGTAGGCATAAAAGACGGAGAGGTTTATAACGGAGCTGATGATGATGGCTCTGGAACAGTAGCCTTACTAGAAATTGCCCAAGCTTTTCAAACTGCCAAAAAAGAAGGTCATGGACCAAAACGTTCTATCTTGTTTATGCACATGACTGGCGAAGAACACGGTCTTTTAGGATCTAGTTATTATGCTGAACATCCTTTGTTTCCATTGGCAAACACCATAACCGATATTAATATTGATATGATTGGACGTCATGATGAATTTCATAACGACTCAAGCCAATACGTTTATCTTATTGGCTCCGATTATCTTTCGACAGATTTACATAACATCTGCGAGGACGCCAATAAAAAATATGTGAACATCAAACTAGATTACAAATTCAATGACAGAGCTGACCCCAATCGTTTTTATTACCGATCTGATCATTACAATTTTGCCAAAAACGGAGTTCCTTCGGTTTTTCTTTTCAACGGCGTTCATGCTGATTACCATCAAGCTAGTGACGAAGTATCAAAAATTGAATTTGATGCACTTACCAAAAGAGCCCAATTCGCTTTCGCTATAGCCTGGGAATTAGCCAATAGAGAAAACCGCCCTGTGGTGGATAAAAATGGGAAATAGAACATTTAAAAACTTATATGTTTCAATTTTTTTTAACATATAAGTCATATAAGTTTTTGATTGTTTACTCCTTCACAAATTGCGAACTCGAACTTCCTTTATCCGTTTTTATTTGAATGAAATAATTCCCAGCTATCAAACTCGAAACATCAATTTTTGAAACTTTATCGGCATTGGTAACCACCAAAACCAATTGTCCCAAGGTGTTGTAAACTCTCATCGATTCGGTGTTTATGGATTCTTTTGTGGTGATATTCAAGATGTCCTTTACTGGATTTGGATATACCGTGAAATATCGGTCAAAATCAAAATCTGGCGTTCCTAAGGTTTTGAAAGTTGATGTGGCTTTGTTGGTTACAATCGGGAAATTGTAGTCAAAAAAGATACTCGCCTCGTTGGTAAACGCATCATTAACAACCAATGTTGGCAAAGTCTTGATTTTGAAGGCGATATAGCCATCGTTGTATGCATCACTACAAAGAAGGTCAATATTCTCGAGAATAAATTCTACTTTGTTACCTTCAGAAATTTTAGTGGTAAACAAGTGACTAGCACTAGTTGGCGCCAGTGTTGCAATATCAAATTTAGTCAAATCAATCATATCTTTTACTACTAACCTGGGTTCGATTAATCAAAAAAGCTGCAATTGACTTGTAATGATTGTATTATAAATTATTGAAGGTTTTTTAGGAAAGAAACTATATGCGATTAATCGAACTCAGGTTAGTATTGCTTCACTCTCTTGTATTTGTCCATCATTATTAACATCAATTTTAATATAATTCTTGGT
>JANMZS010000156.1:0-2059 GCA_031383535.1 Flavobacterium sp. | reverse complement strand
ATTTGTATTGATTTTTATACCCATTTCAGGATTTGTAATTTCTAAAATTGGCAAAAACCTAAAAGCCAAATCACTAAAAGCGCAAGGCGAAAGTGGTTTACTGATTTCGATTGTAGAAGAAAGTTTGAGTGGTTTGAAAGTGGTAAAAAGTTACAATGCTGAAAACACTTTCAAAAACAGATTTAATGATTCCATCACTCGATTATTGAAATTATCAAACAGCATAGGGAATAAAAATAATCTGGCTTCGCCATTAAGCGAGTTTATGGGAATCACTACTATTGCAGTCTTGCTTTGGTATGGTGGAAATTTAGTTTTGGTAGAAAAAACTTTAGCAGGCTCTGCATTCATTGTGTATCTCACCTTAGCCTACAATATTCTCACCCCAGCAAAAGCAATTTCTAAAGCATCTTATTCTGTGAAAAATGGTTTAGCCGCAGCACAAAGAGTTTTTGAAGTTTTAGAAGTAGAGAATGAAATTACTTCTAAAGAAAATGCAGTTGAAAAAGCTACTTTTGATGATACAATCATGCTGAAAAACATCAACTTCAAATATGAAGAAGAAGCCGTTTTAAACCATTTTTCACTCGAAGTCAAAAAAGGACAAACTGTTGCACTAGTTGGTCAATCTGGAAGTGGAAAAAGTACGATTGCTAATTTACTAACACGCTTTTATGATGTCAATGATGGCGAAATTTCTGTCGATGATATCAATATTAAAGATATGAATTTGCATTCGCTGCGTGGTTTAATGGGTTTAGTAACCCAAGATAGCATTTTGTTTAACGACACTATAAAAGCCAACATTGCATTAGGAAAACTAGACGCCACAGATGATGAAATAATAGAAGCCTTGAAAATTGCTAATGCCTTTGAATTTGTAAATGAATTACCATTAGGCATTTACACCAACATTGGCGATAGCGGGAACAAACTTTCTGGCGGACAAAAACAACGTTTATCAATTGCTCGTGCAGTTTTGAAAAACCCTCCTATTATGATTCTGGACGAAGCAACCTCTGCCTTGGACACTGAAAGTGAAAAATTTGTTCAAGTCGCTTTAGAAAACATGATGCAAAACCGAACTTCGATTGTTATTGCGCATCGCCTTTCAACCATTCAAAAAGCCGACAAAATTGTGGTCATGCAAAAAGGTAAAATCGTAGAACAAGGCACACACGAGGAATTAATTGCAATTAATGGCACTTACAATAAATTAGTGACGATGCAGTCGTTTGAATAATTTGTCATCCTATGTTGCAAACATAGGATGACAAAACAAATGAACTTTATATTTTACCATTAAAATTTTACAAAAGCTGTAAGGAAATTGTAGACATAAAAAAAGCGGGTTCGTGTACACGAACCCGCAACTTCATTGAATTTTATCTTGTAGCGAAGACGGGAGTTGAACCCGTGACCTCAGGGTTATGAATTTGATAAATTATTATAAAAATAATCCAAATAACCCCTTATATTACTTGATTTTATTCCAAATCGTGTACTGAATCGTGTACTGTTAATATTAATTATTTTTGCTAAATTAATGAAAATTAATTAATGTTAATAATCAAATTTTGAGAGTTATTAACCAAATCAAAAACGAACATTGAATTTAGGCTTTTGAAATTTTTATTGGTTAATTTGTTTACTTCAATTTTAGATTTTGTGCGTATAATATTCTATTGAGATTAGAAAAAATAATGTCTAGCTTTTGTTAAATTTGGCTTACAGAAATAGGAGGATACTGGGGAGATATATAGGGGATTAATTTTATTTTGGACTTTCTTATACTAGACTTGATAGAATAGATAAGTGCATAAGAAGGGCAATATATAGTGGGAACACTACCTTTGTACTCGAGTACAAAGGTAGTGTTCCCACTTGTTTTTTACAAATTTATTTTTAAAATTTCCAGTTTTTTCGATAATAAACTGGACAAAATAATTATTTTTCCATCATATTCCATCAAGTCTTTTACTATTTGAGCTTGACTGGGTTGCAATTTACCAAAAGGTGTACTTTCAGGTTTATAATATTTACCTTTTGAAAGTTTGGC
>JANMZS010000055.1:0-5236 GCA_031383535.1 Flavobacterium sp. | reverse complement strand
AAAAGCAGTAGCACCACCTGACCATAAAATGGTATACGGTGAAGTTCCACCAGAGGCTGTTACGGTTACACTTCCGTTGGTTCCTGCAAAACAAGACACATTAGAAATTGCATTTACCGAAGCTACAGGTTCTGATTGTGTTACTAGAGCAGAAAGAGTTTCAATGCATCCATTAGCATCTGTCACAACACACGTATACGTTCCTGCTACTAAATTAGTTTGAATAGGATTAGTACTTCCGTTATTCCATAAAAAGCTATAGGGAGCTGTTCCTCCAGTAGCAGATGCTGTTATGGATCCTGTAGCTCCTGATGCACAAGCAACGGAAGTTATTGCTCTGGACAATCTTAATACAGGTGGTTCAGTAACTGTAACCGAAGTGTTTATACTACATCCGTTAGCATCCGTTATAACCGCTGTATACGTTCCCGCTGGTAAATTTATCTGTGAAAAACTAGTACTTCCATTAGACCATAAAATGGTGTAAGGTGCTGTTCCACCAGTCACTGTTGTCGTAATCGTACAGTTATTGGCAGAAAAACAGGTAGCATTGGTAGTCACATGAATAGTATCTAAATTAGCAGGTATTGTTATTGTTATTGAGCTATTTACTTGACATCCATTAGCATCTGTAATAACATAAGCATAAAGTCCTGAACCTAAGTTTGATAATGTAAAGGTAGTACTTAGATTTGACCAAATAATAGTATAAGGAAGTGTCCCCCCTGTTGGAGTTACTGTTATTGAACCATTATTATTAGCACAAGTTGGATTTGTAACTATGAAGGTACTGGCTAAAATAGGGACAGCACGAATAGTAGCAGAACCATTAGTTGTGCAACCATTAGCATCGGTAATTACATAAGTATAAATTCCTCCTTTTAAACTATCAAGAGAAAAAGCAGTACTACCGTTTGACCATAAAATAGTATACGGAGCGGTTCCACCAAAAGCTGTTACGGTTACAGTACCATTATCTCCTGTACAACAAGTAGCATCAGTAGAAACATTGCTATTTGAAAGTAGTAATGGTTCCGTAATGGTTTCTGAAATACTGGTAGTAGTCCCAATAGCATCGGTTATAACAGCAGTATATGTACCTGCTATTAAATTACTTTGTGTAAAACTAGTGCTTCCATTAGACCATAAAATGGAATAAGGTGCAGTTCCGTCTGTAGCTGTAACGGTTACACTTCCATTATTTCCGCCAAAGCAAGAGACATTAGTGATAACGTCTGTTACAACCAAGCCTGAGACTCTAGCAGCTAATAATACTGAATGTGTATCCGTACAATGAGCGGCATCGGTAACTACACAAGTGTAAGTTCCAGGTCCTACATTTCTTAGAGTAGCATCGGTACTTCCATTATTCCACAAATAAGTATAAGAACCAGTTCCGCCAGTAACAGTAGCAGTTATGCTTCCATCAGTTTCAAAAACACCACTGGGTTGGATAATATTAGAAGTTAATATTAATACCGGTGGTTCAATAGCAGTTACCGAAGTGGTAGTTTGACAACCGTTGGCATCCGTAATCACAGCTGTATAAAGACCCGGAGATAAATTTGTTTGCGAAAAAGCAGTACTTCCGTTTGACCATAAAATAGTATATGGTGCTGTTCCCCCCGTTACTGTTGTACTTATCGAACAGTTATTGGCAGCAAAACAGGTGGCATTAGAAACAACATGAATAGCATTTAATCCTTCGATTACAATAATTGTTGCCGTTGCATTGGCATCGCATTTATTGCTATCCGTAATGATATACGTATAAGCTCCAGCTGTTAAATTTGTTAGCGAAAAAGAGGTACTTCCGTTAGACCATAAAATAGTGTATGGTGCTGTCCCACCAGACGGAGTTACAGTGACCGAAGCAGTATTGTCAGTACAAATTGTAGGTTTGGTTTGTACATAAGTACTCGTTATCGTTGACGGTTGTGTAACAATAAATGTACTATTATCTACAGCCGTTAAACCTTGCGAATCAGTAACGGTAACAGTATAAGTACCCGCTGCTAAACCTGTAAAAGTAACCGTTTGAAGCGAACTTGTAAGAGTAGCACCATTAGATAAGGTGTACGTGTAAGGACCAATACCACCACTAACGGTGACTTTTTCTTCCCCCCCCAGATTGCCAAAACAAAGTGGTGTAGCAACTAAATTTAAAGTGGCTACTCTAAAAAAATCACAAGTTAAATACTCCTGATTCATTGTGCCATTATCAAAATTTTCGTTGATAGCCGAAGCAGCAGCATTTAGCTGCGAAAAGGAATAACTCGTGACTCCTCCGCCTATGGCATCATTTGCTGTTTGCAAAAAATTAGTAACCGTCATTCCTGCGAATGGACCGCTACTAATTTTAAGATTTCCTAATAATAAAGGATTAGGCGCAAAATTTGCATCGTAAGCGTCGAAACCTACGGAGAGTGTTAACGCAACTAATTGTCCTGCTAACACATTTTTGTAATTGTTGCCCGGATTGATCAGGCTACCAGCATTCAAGGCTCTCGGCGTACTGCCAGATGGCAAAAAATTCTTAACGGCCTGAGAAGACGTTAAAGTCAGCGAATTGGTGTTGTTACCAATTCTGATTCCGCCTGGAAAGGTTGCATCGAAATTGGCATCTCGATAGCAGCCAGGATTGCCACCATGGCACTGAGTTCCCCATCCGCCCATTGTAAAGGTTTTGAAACCAATGCAATTTTGAGCTGAACTCACAAAAATTCCAAAAAACATACTTAATAATAAGTAGCAAATTAATTTTGTTTTCATAATTAAACATTTAAGATTAAACAAATATTGACTATCAATATTTGAATTTGCACCGTCTTTTTAAAGGAAAAAGGATGTATTATTTTTAAATACATTGAAAATCGGTTAATCAACATGTTTTTCAAAATCAATGATTTTTTTGTGTGAAAAACATGCTTTTAAGAAGAATACTGGACAAAGTTAGAAGTATAAGATTTTAGAATTAATTGAAATTATTTCATAATTAACAGAAATAAAGTATTGATTTGCAATTAATTATAAAATAATGTGAATTATATAATTAAATTATTTTATAACATAAGGTTTACCTTTCTTAAAAAAATTACTTTTGAAATTATATAATTTAAAATCTGTTTAATAACGATAAAAAAAAATAATATAAGCTTATGAAATTATTATTTAACTCATAAATACAAAAACAAAATCATGGATACTTCGGAACTTGAAAAAGCTAAATCTCACATTATTGTTGAAATTATTCAGTATATGCCTAATGCTGTAGTAAGTAAAACCATTATTAAAAAAACAACAGGGAATATCACTGTATCTTCATTTGATGCCGGGGAAGAATTAGCTGAGAAAACATTACCATTTGATAGTTATATTCAAATTATTGATGGAGCCGCAGAGGTTATTATCAAAAACAAATTACATAAATTGGGATTAGGCGAAGGCATTATTATTCCAGCTCATGCAAAACATAGTTTTAACGCCAATCAACAATTCAAAATGATTTCCACTATCATTAAAAGTGGTTATGAAGATTAAAACCTGCACTTTGAATAGTAATTTTTTTGCAAAAAAACACTATTTAAAGTGCATAAAAATTCTGGTTTTAGTCTTGTGGGTACACTTAAATAACTTTTAAATAAACTTCGAAAAATGAAACTCTATATAAAATATATGGTCAGTTTGCGCTGTAAGATGGTAGTTAAAGATGCACTAAAAAATTTGGGATTGCATTATTCTTCCGTAGACCTTGGTGTTGCCGAAATAATGGAAGAAATCACCAAAGAACAACGCGAAATACTAAGATGTAATCTGCTAGAATCAGGTTTAGAACTTATGGATGACAAAAAAGCGATGCTTATCGAAAAGATAAAAATTATCATTACAGAAATGATACATTATAACGATAAATTACCAAAAGTAAACTATTCTGAGTATATCAGTAATATAATGGGGTATGACTATACCTATCTGGCTAACACTTTCTCAGAAGCAAAAGGCATTACCATAGAACATTATATTATAGCTCACAAAATAGAAAAAGTTAAAGAACTACTGTTATATGATGAACTCAACCTTACCGAGATATCCTATAAAATGAACTATAGTAGTGTTTCACATTTATCTACTCAATTTAAAAAAGTAACTGGACTCACACCAACTTTTTTTAAAAATCTAAAAGACAAAAAACGGTGTAACTTGGATGAAGTGTGAATTATAAAATATAATTCATAAATTTTATAACCTAATATCGTCTTACCTATATCATCTTTGTGAGTATTATAACAAACTCAGAATAATCATCTTAATTAGAGTTAATAAAACTGAAGTATCATGGGAGCAACGAGAAAAAAAATAGGTATCTGGATGGATTACTCTATAGCGCATCTGATGGAATATTCAAATAATCCATTTGAAATTAAAACTATTGAATCCAATTTTACCCCTCAACAAAAATTAAACAGCTTTAAAAAAGGAGAACTTCATATGCACAATAAAGAGATGCAAGAGCAATACAAATATTACAAAAAATTGATAGATGTTGTAAAAAAATATAAAGAAGTAATTCTCTTTGGTCCTACTAATGCTAAAGATGAATTGTTCAATGTTTTAAATGCAGATATTCGTTTTGAAGATGTTAAAATTGAGGTAAAACAAACCGATAAAATGACTGCCAGACAACAACATGCTTTTGTTATAGATTTTTTTTCGAATAAATAAATGATACGAGCATGAAAAATAAATCAGTGAATTTTATAAAATATTCCAACAATCAAAGCAAAGCAGTTGTTGAACGAAAAAAGTATATGGTCACTGAAGCTTTATGTAAAAATGCCATGCAAGAATTAAATAATATCTATTGGTATGAAAAGGAACTGCTAATCGCCATTCCAATGCTAATTAAGGATGCAACCACCTCTGAATTATTAGAAACACTAACTTTACTGATGACATGTACAAACGAGCATCTTAAATTATTGGAGAAAAATTTTCCTCAAAATAATAAAGTTCTCTTTTTGAAATAAACTTAAAATCTACATTTTCTTAAAAAAATATTGTTTGATATGAGTTGACGGTGGGGGTATATAAAAGACTAAGATTAACCCGTTGTGTGTAATTAATAAATTGTATCAAGTAATTAACTTTCGATGTTAAAATCAAACCCAATTAGAAATTATGTGTCAGTCTGAGCTTGTCGAAGACTCAAAAAAGAGACACTTCGACTCCCGAAGCT
>JANMZS010000048.1:0-1883 GCA_031383535.1 Flavobacterium sp. | reverse complement strand
CTTTCAATATTGTTTTAACCTCTGCTTGTGCAATCACAGGGAATGTTCTTGCATATAATAAGAATAAAACAATGATGACCTGCAATGTATTTTCCCCACAATTTATGTGGTTCAAAAAATTAAGAACGAGTATCATGTTTTCTTTTATCATATCAATTGTTGTAAATATTGGAATGTGGTTTGAAAGATTTGTAATTATTGTAACTTCGTTGCATAGAGATTACCTTCCGTCTTCTTGGACTATGTTTTCACCAACATTTGTTGATATTGGTATATTCATTGGCACAATCGGTTTCTTCTTTGTTTTATTCTTATTATATGCAAGAACATTCCCTGTGATTGCACAAGCAGAGGTTAAAACAATATTGAAAGCCACAGGAGAAAATTATATTAGAGAAAGAGCAGCAAATAAAGATTCACACCATGAGTAATAAAGTAATATACGCCATTTATAATGACGATGATGTATTGATGGATGCAGTTAAAAAAACACGAGCAGCTCATCATCATATTGAAGATGTTTTCACTCCATTTCCAGTTCACGGATTGGATAAAGCAATGGGACTTGCACCAACTAGAATAGCTATTTGTTCTTTTATTTATGGGTTATGTGGATTGTCTTTTGGAACTTGGATGATGAATTATATTATGATTCAAGATTGGCCACAAGATATAGGTGGAAAGCCAAGTTTTAGTTACATCCAAAACATGCCCGCCTTTGTTCCAATTATGTTTGAAGAGACAGTTTTCTTTGCTGCGCATTTAATGGTAATCACTTTTTATATGAGAAGTAGATTATGGCCTTTTAAAGAAGCGGAAAACCCAGATGTAAGAACAACTGATGATCATTTTTTGATGGAAGTAGCCATAAACAATAATGAAAAAGAATTGGTTTCTTTTTTCGAAAAAACAGGAGCGGTAGAAGTTAAAGTAATTGAAAAGTAGTAATTGTCAATATGAAAAGTCTATATAAAATAACACTTTTATTTGGTTTTATGATGTTAGTTTCGTCTTGTCATAACAATGCGGCACCTAATTATCAGTATTTTCCAAATATGTATGAGTCAGTAGGTTATGAAACCTACTCAGAGTCTAATGCGTTTAATTCCCCAACTGGTTTACATGGTAAAGAAGGGCAACTTCCTCCATTAGGGACAATCAAAAGAGGATTTGAGCCTTATGAATACGAAAATTCAACCGCAGGTTATGAATTGGCTAAATTAAATTCAAAATCGCCACTTGATTCAATATCTGTTGAAGATCACGATAAATCTAAAGCGTTATATGAAATTTATTGTGCCATTTGTCATGGTAACGAAGGAAATGGTCAAGGGAAACTTGTGACTCAAGGTAAATTCTTAGGAATACCAAGTTATAAGGATAGAGTGATAACTGAAGGGAGTATTTATCACGTACAAACGTATGGTTTAAATTCAATGGGTTCTTATGCAAATCAGTTGAACCAGCATGAGAGATGGTTAATTGCCGCTTATGTTTTAGAACTCAAATCCAAATTATAATTGTAGAACGAAATCATCATAATAGATATGTATACATTTTCAAGTAAATTAAAAACATTTTCTCTAATTCTAATGACTTTAGGTCTTTTAGGTATTGGATATGGTTTTTTATCTGCACCCAAAGATATTCAAGAGGTTGAAGCTATTTTGGCTAAAGAATCTCACGGAGGTCATCATCAAGCAGAAACTACTCATGCTGCTTCCGAAGAAACACACGCCAACTCTACTGAACATGAAGTTCATGAAGATGCAGAACACAAAGAACACTTAGAGCATGTTTTACATCAATTGCAAAACAAGCCATGGTCTGCTTTGTATGTTGCCTGTATATTCTTTATGTTAGTTACTCTTGGGGTATTAGCT
>JANMZS010000091.1:0-13905 GCA_031383535.1 Flavobacterium sp. | reverse complement strand
GGCAACAAATGGAAATCTTAGTTACGAATTTGGGAAATATTGTGTTGTTTTATTCATGATTTTAGGAATCAGTTTTAGTGGTATTTTTAAGAAAGGATACCTATATTTTGCTTTCATTTTATTTTTAATTCCAGGTATTTTAATTTCTCTTTATACTAATGAAGCCAGAGTATTCAATAAAATTCTTTTTAGTGTTTCAGGGCCAATTTGTTTAGGTATTTCTTCTTTGTATACCATAAATAAAAGGATAAATAAGGAGGAAATAAATGAAATTCTCTTAGCCATAGGTTTACCTAGTATAACAACTTGTTTTTATTTGCTTGTTCAATCACCACCAATCCTCGAATCTATTAAAAGCTGTCAATCTAATTTTTTGCTTTCTGCTAACTTTGGACCTAATCAAATGGCTACTTCACTTGGATTAGGTGTGTTTGTTTTTTTTTTAAGATTAATATTAATTAAAACAAATAAGATTACTTTTTTTATAAATTGTGTAGTCTTATCGTTGATTTTTCACAGAGCACTATTAACTTTTTCAAGAGGTGGAATTTTGACGGGAATAATAATTATAGTTATTTTATTGGCTTCCATTTTATTTTATGCTGAATATAGAAGTAAAATTGTCTTGAAAATTGGTTTTTTTGTTGTTTTATTTTCTTCTATTTTTATTTTCACATCTTGCGAAACCAATGATCGATTACTAGAAAGATACAATAAGAATAGTCTAATTACTATATTACAACCAAAGGGTAACGCAGGAAGACCTGATTTGGCAATAACAGAAATCAATATGTTTGTTGAAAACCCTATTTTTGGAATTGGAGCGGGGGGAGTAGCAACAAATAGAAAATTAGAATTGAAAACTGAACTTTGTTCGCATAATGAGATAACAAGACTAATGGCTGAACATGGTGTTTTTGGAATTCTTTCGATATTGATATTGCTTATCATCCCTTTTCAATTGTATTTTGAGAATAAGAATAATATTTATTTTTTTAGTTTTTATGCTTTTTGGTTTCTTACCATAAATCATTCAGCAATGAGGATTGCTGCGCCATCGCTAATATATTCACTAACATTATTAAATATAAATTTTAATAATGCGTCTGATAATTCAATTATTTAATATCAATTCAACTTAAAGTGAATCTGCATTTTCTCTAACTCGGTCAATAACTCATTCGAAATCTTGATTTTTAATTTTCGGCTTGGCATCGAAATTCGGGTGATAACTCTGGTTTCCTCTCCCGAACCTTCGGGATCAGTAAGGGTAGTTTCAACCAATATGGGCTCTTCGTCTTCGGATAAGTCATCAATAAAAACAACGGTTTCATCAGGAATTCCATCATCAAATAATGTGCTTTCAGTTGCCGTTTCTTCCTCGGCTATTTCAGGCACTATTTCTCTCGAAACTTCGGGATGTTTTTTGATGGTTTCTATTTCCATTACTTCAAAAGTGACTTGATTGTCTCCTTTATTAGCCTGAAAAACAGTATTTAATTGAGTGATTAAATCGGTTTGTAAATCTTTTATATTCATTTTAATCACTAATTTTTTAGCAAAATTCTCAAAAACATCTTGCAACATTTTAAATTCTGAAAATTGTAATCTTGGCTCTCCTTTTTTTCCGGTATCTCGATCAACCCAACCCTCTTTGACCAATATTTTTATATAGGTAAAGCTGTTTGGAATCAAGTAGTGCCGATTTTTCATATACTCTTCGCCAAAAATTTTGAACTCAAAACTTTCGTCATATCCTTCAAGGTTAAATAGCGCCCAACCCTTGCCGTTTTTTGCAATTCGGTGTTGCACATTGCTAATGATCCCTCCAAAAGTTAAATTTTTATTCACAAATTGATTCAAATCTTTTAGTGATTCCAACTTTGAATTACAGAAATATTTCATTTCAAATTTAAAATCATCCAGCGGATGCCCCGAGATATAAATCCCGACCACTTCTTTTTCTTTAGCCAGTTTTTCCATGGTACTCCAGTCCTCACATGGTGGTACAACAGGTTCGGCAATTTGCACATCGCTAGTTTCCCCAAACAAGCTTACCTGTGAGGAGTTTTCGTTTTCTTGAAACTTGGCACCATAGCGAATTGCTTTTTCATAGAACGTAATTCCATCGCCATCGTCATGAAAATATTGCGCTCGGGTGGTTCCGGCAAAGGAATCAAAACCGCCTGCCAAGACTAAGTTTTCGATGGCTTTTTTGTTGGCAGCACGCAAATCAATGCGTTTTGTTAAATCAAAAATAGATTTGTATTTAGCTGTTTTTCTGTTTTCGACAATGGTTTCTACTGCCGACATACCTACGCCTTTTACGGCTCCCATCCCAAAACGTACCGCATAATCGTCGTTAACCGTAAATTTATAGAACGACTCATTTACGTCGGGACCCAAAACTTTTAATCCCATTCGTTTGCATTCTTCCATAAAAAAGGACACTTGCTTGATGTCACTCATGTTATTGGACAACACCGCCGCCATATATTCGGCAGGATAATTGGCTTTTAAATACGCGGTTTGATAAGCAATCCAAGCATAGCAGGTAGAGTGCGATTTGTTGAAAGCATATTCCGCAAAAGCTTCCCAGTCTTTCCAAATTTTTTCTAGTTTTTCTTGCGGATGCCCATTTTCCATGGCTTGACTGATGAATTTTGGTTTCATTTTGGCCAAAACATCAATCAATTTTTTCCCCATGGCTTTTCGTAAGACATCGGCATCACCTTTAGAAAAATTAGCTAATTTTTGAGATAAAAGCATTACCTGTTCTTGATAAACCGTAATGCCGTAGGTGTCTTTTAGCAATTCTTCGCAGGCTTCGAGGTCATATATAATATCCTCTTCACCGTTTTTACGTTTCACAAAACTCGGAATATAGGCAATGGGACCAGGGCGATACAAGGCATTCATGGCAATTAAATCAGGAAAAACAGTAGGTTTTAGTTCTTTTAGATATTTTTGCATTCCGGGACTTTCATACTGAAAAATACCCACCGTTTCTCCACGTTGAAAAAGTTCGTAGGTCTTTAGATCATCAATCGGGAATTCGTCCGGATTTAGGTCAATATTGTTTCTGTATTTGACCAGCTTGACAGTATCTTTGATTAAGGTTAGGGTTTTCAAACCTAAGAAATCCATTTTCAATAAACCTGCACTTTCTACTACCGAGTTATCAAACTGGGTCACATATAAATCAGAATCTTTGGCTGTGGCAACGGGAACAAAATCGGTAATATCGCTAGGAGTGATAATCACACCACAGGCATGAATTCCAGTATTTCGTAGATTACCTTCTAAAACTTTGGCTTGTTGAATGGTTTCACCACCCAAATTACTTTCATTGGCAAGTCCAATTAATTCTTTGATTTTTTCAAATTCTTCGGGGCGAACCGCTTTTTTGATGAGGTCTTCTTTCTCACTTAAAAAACGCGCTAGATTCCATTTTGACGGCATCATTCCCGGAATTAATTTAGCTATTTTATCGGCTTCAAACAAAGGTAAATCAAGTACCCGAGCGGTATCACGAATAGCTGATTTTGTGGCCATTTTACCATAAGTGATAATCTGTGCCACTTGTTTGGAGCCGTATTTTTTAATTACATAATCCATAACACTGCTGCGCCCTTCGTCATCAAAATCGATATCAATATCGGGAAGTGACACTCGGTCAGGATTCAAGAAACGCTCAAAAAGCAAATTGTATAATAAGGGGTCGATATTGGTAATTTTCAAACAATACGCCACCACCGAACCAGCTGCAGAACCCCGACCAGGACCTACGGAAACTTCCATTTTTCGGGCTTCTGCAATAAAATCCTGTACAATCAAAAAATAGCCAGGGTAACCCGAATTTTCAATAGTCAATAATTCAAAATCCAATCGTTCCTGAATCTCGGGTGTAATTTCAGGGTATCTCTTTTTGGCTCCTTCAAAAGTTAGGTATTTCAAATAGGCATTTTCGCCCCGAACGCCACCATCTATAGCATCTTCTGGGTTATGAAATTCAATTGGAATTTCAAATTTTGGAAGTAAAACTTCTCGTGCCAAATTATAAATTTCAATCTTGTCGACAATTTCCGAAATATTAGAAATAGCCTCAGGCAAATCATTGAAGCTTTTCTTCATTTCTTCCCCCGACTTGAAATAATACTCTTGATTAGGCAGCCCATAACGATAACCTCGACCACGTCCTATTGGTGTGGTTTGTTTTTCGCCTTCTTTTACACACAATAAAATATCGTGGGCATTAGCATTTTCTTTATCAATATAAAAGGTGTTATTGGTCGCTATAATCTTCACATCATGCTTTCGAGCTAAGGTTATTAAGCTTTCATTCACACGGTTTTCATCTTCTTGATTGTGACGCATGACCTCGATATAGAAGTCTGATCCAAATTCTTGTTTCCACCACAGTAAGGCTTCTTCGGCTTGGTTTTCGCCTAGATTCAAAATCTTACTCGGAATCTCTCCATATAAATTTCCAGACAATACAATGATGTCTTCTTTGTACTGTTGAATGATTTTGCGGTCAATTCTAGGCACATAATAAAAACCATCAGTATAACCAATAGACGACATTTTGGCTAAATTATGGTAGCCTTTTTTGGTTTTTGCCAACAGCACTATTTGGTAGCCATTATCTTTTACCGATTTATTAGTATGGTCTTCACATACAAAAAATTCACAGCCAACGATAGGTTTTATAGCGACTTCGGTTGGTGTTTCCCCTTTTTCAACGGCTGCTGCGTTTTTGGTTTCTGCCCCTTTGTTATGGTATAAAACATCACGAACAAAATGAAAAGCACCCATTAAATTAGCATGATCGGTAATTGCCACAGCAGGCATTTTTTGTTGACTCGCTGCTTTTACTAAGGCTGCAACGCTAATGGTAGATTGCAATACCGAAAACTGCGTATGATTATGGAGATGGACAAAATCAGCATCAATAAGATTTTGTTTGTTGTTCGAAAGTTCTTGTTTTGAAATTGGTGCTGTTTCTTTAGTCCCAAGTTGCTGCCGAATTTTATCAGAAGCCTCTTTTAAATTAATATGTTGTAAACCAATAAGCTGAATTTCTCTTGGATTTTTTAATTGAAAATCGTCAAAATAGTCTTGCTCAATTGCTAGTTCTTGTTTTGTAAATACATTGGTACGAATTAATTCGAAAAAGCATCGGGTTGTAGCCTCGACATCGGCGGTGGCATTGTGTGCTTCGGTAAAAGGTTTTTTAAATAGGTATTGATATAATTCGGTTAATGTTGGCAGTTTAAATTTTCCGCCACGACCACCAGGTAGCCTTAATAAAGAGGCGGTAACCTCAGTACAGGTGTCGAGAATCGGCATTGAACTCATAGGAGTTTTGACACCCAATCTATAGAATTCGCAACCCATAATATTGACATCAAAACTTAAATTTTGACCTACAATAAATTTAGCTTTCGACAAGGAAAGATTGAATTTTTCTAGTACTTCGGCTAATGGAATTCCCTCGGCTTGGGCTAATTCAGTCGAAATACCGTGAATTTTTTCGGCATCATACGGAATATTAAAGCCTTCGGGCTTGACCAAATAATCCTGATGCTCGATGAGTTTTCCCATTTCATCATGGAGTTGCCATGCGATTTGTATGCATCTTGGCCAGTTGTCGGTGTCAGAAATGGGTGCGCCCCAACGTTTTGGTAATCCTGTGGTTTCGGTATCGAAAATTAAGTACATAAAAGCCCCTCCCCAGCCCTCCTTCCTCCCCCAACCCCTCCGAAGGAGGGGAGTAAGAAAAAAGAGGGGACCGAAATCATAACAGATTTACGGTTTATTTAACTGGATTTAATGGTTTATAATAATTGAAAATCAGCAAAAATAAATTTCAAATTTAGTTTTTTTTAAAGTAAAACATTTCGGAAGTTATCAACAAAATACAATTAAATATTCAAAAAAATCAACCATTTTGATTTTTTGGATGTCGTAGTAATTGTGCCTTAATATGAATTTTTTCTTTGTAAAAAAATTTCAATTAGAGATGTATTTTTGAATGCTAATTCATTAAAAAGCATCAGTATAATTTAATAATGAAAAATCAAATAAATGATTTTTTTTGTAAATAAATAGGTGATTTTTAGTTTTGTTTAAATTATACACAATGAAAATCGCTCAACTGTCTTAAAATTATAGTATTATGTTAATTTTACAAATAACTAGTTTTAAATCAATAATCAACCACAAATTAAAAATGGATTGAGGCAGGACAAAGTAATGGGTATTGATATATTTTCAATCCTTTTTTTTATACGTATGTATTAGTATTTTGGGCATCGTATATAAGTAAATAATAAAATTGGTGTTTTGTTTCTTTTTTTTAAATTTGCTCCCACTGTTTCAATTTTAGCAAATGGTTAAGATTGTAAAAAGAAATACACTTAAAAAACATTAAAAATGAGTACTACATTATTTGACAAAGTATGGGATTCGCATGTGATTCGTAAAATTGAAGATGGGCCAGACGTCTTTTTTATTGACCGCCATTTCATTCATGAAGTTACTAGTCCTGTTGCTTTTTTAGGTTTAAAAGAAAGAGGAATCACGGTTTTATACCCAGAAAGAACCTTTGCAACTGCCGATCACAACACACCAACAATAAACCAACACCTGCCAGTTGAAGATGCTTTATCTGCCAATCAATTGAAAGCATTAGAAGACAATGCTGCTGAATATGGGATTTCGCACTGGGGATTAGGACACCAAAAAAATGGAATTGTTCACGTAGTTGGCCCTGAAAACGGAATTACTTTGCCGGGCGCAACGATTGTTTGTGGTGATTCACATACTTCTACCCACGGAGCTTTTGGTGCCATTGCTTTTGGTATTGGAACTTCTGAAGTAGAAATGGTGCTTTCAACACAATGTATCATGCAACCGAAACCAAAGAAAATGCGTATCAACGTAAATGGTACATTGAGCAAAGGTGTGGGGCCAAAAGACGTAGCTTTATATATTATTTCTCAATTAACCACTTCGGGTGGAACAGGCTATTTTGCTGAATATGCAGGAAATGTTTTTGAAGAAATGACTATGGAAGGTCGGATGACGGTTTGTAATTTAAGTATCGAAATGGGTGCTCGTGGCGGTATGATTGCTCCAGACCAAAAAACTTTCGATTATTTAGAAGGAAGATTACACGCTCCAAAAGGCGAAGCTTGGACAAAAGCTGTAGCCTATTGGAAAACCTTAAAAACCGATGCTGATGCTACATTCGATGCTGAATTAAACATCGATGCAGCCGATATAGAACCAATGATTACGTATGGTACTAATCCTGGAATGGGAATAGGTATTTCTAAAAACATTCCTAATGCGAATCAAGTTGAAGGTGGCGAAGAAACATACAAAAAATCGTTGGCTTATATGGGCTTTGAAGAAAATGACGTGATGATTGGAAAACAAATCGATTATGTTTTTCTAGGAAGTTGTACCAACGGGCGTATTGAAGATTTTAGAGCTTTTGCAGAAGTGGTAAAAGGACGCAAAAAGGCAGACAATGTTACCGCTTGGTTAGTGCCAGGCTCTCATGTTGTTGAAGCACAAATAAAAGAAGAAGGCTTGTTAGATATTCTTACAGATGCTGGTTTTGTGTTGCGTCAGCCAGGATGTTCTGCATGTTTGGCAATGAACGATGACAAAGTCCCTGCTGGAAAATATGCAGTAAGCACATCCAACAGAAATTTCGAAGGGCGTCAAGGACCTGGTTCAAGAACGATGTTAGCCTCTCCAATTATGGCAGCAGCAGCAGCAGTTACAGGGAGATTGACAGATCCTAGAACGCTTTTGGCTGATAGCCTTTAGCAATTAGCTTAGCAAATGAGAGATTATAAAAAGTATTCTGTATGGAGCGATAGTCACTTGCTGACATTATCAGTTTATAAATTGACTAGAACTTTTCCAAAAGAAGAACTTTTCGGGTTAACAAGTCAATTGAGAAGAGCTGCAAGTTCTGTTCCTACAAATATTGCGGAAGGCTGCGGACGAAATACAGATTTAGATTTTAGAAGATTTCTAATTATTGCTCATGGATCCGCAACTGAAGTTGAATACTTATTATTTTTAAGTTTTGAATTAGGTTATGTCTCGAAAGAAATTTATACCGAATTAAACGATAAGATTGAAATTCTTAGAAAACAATTACACACATTAATAAAAAAACTGAGTGATAAATAAATCGCTATTAACTTTTAGCTTTACAAAATAAATAATCGCTTTTGAATATTTAGAAAATGGCATTTATTGCCAAAAGCTAAAAGCCAAAAGCCAATAACTTTAAAAAATGGCATACGATAAATTTAATATCCTAACGAGTAGCGCAGTGCCGTTACCAATAGAAAACGTAGACACCGATCAAATCATTCCAGCTCGTTTCTTGAAAGCAACCGAGCGTGTTGGTTTTGGCGATAACCTTTTCAGAGACTGGAGATACAATGGCGATAACACTCCAAAAACAGATTTCGTTCTGAATGATAAAACATATAGTGGTAAAATTCTTGTTGGAGGAAAAAACTTCGGTTCGGGTTCTTCAAGAGAGCATGCCGCTTGGGCAGTTTACGATTATGGTTTTCGTGCTGTAGTTTCAAGTTTCTTTGCAGATATCTTCAAAGGAAACTGCTTGAATATTGGAGTTTTACCTGTGCAAGTAAGTACAGAATTTGCAGCTATTATTTTCAAAGCGATTGAAGCCGATGCTGATACTCAACTAGAAATCAATTTACCAGAACAAACTATTACTCTTTTGGCAACAGGTCAAAAAGAATCTTTTGATATTAATGGATACAAAAAGAATAATATGATTAATGGCTTTGATGACATTGATTATTTACAAAGCATGAAAGAAGAAATTATAGGCTTTGCAGATAAATTGCCTTATTAAATTATTAAATAATATATGCAGTTACAAAAGCATTCCTTTTTGGATTTGTCGAAGTAACTGCTTTTAGTTTTTAAACTAAGAATAATGTCACTATTTCAAATTATTGAAATTGAACTAGTAAAAATATTAAAATGGAAAAAAGAAAAATTGAAATAATGGACACTACACTTCGTGATGGGGAACAAACCTCGGGAGTGTCTTTTTCTGCTACCGAAAAACTAACCATTGCACAATTATTGCTAGAAGAGTTGAATATTGACCGTATCGAAGTGGCTTCGGCACGGGTGAGTGAAGGCGAATTTCAAGGCGTGAAGGGAATCATGTCTTGGGCGCAAGAAAAAGGATACGTAAATCGAATTGAAGTTTTGACCTTTGTCGATAAAGGACTTTCAATTGAATGGATGATAAAAGCAGGAGCCAAAGTTCAAAATTTATTGACCAAAGGTTCGCTAAATCATTTAACCCATCAGTTAAAGAAAACTCCCGAACAACACTTCACTGAAATTGCCGAAACAATAGCTTTGGCAAATAGTTATGGGATTGAAACCAATGTTTATCTTGAAGATTGGAGTAACGGAATGCGTAATTCTCCCGAATATGTATTTCAATATTTAGACTTTATTACCCAACAACCCATAAAAAGAGTTTTATTGCCAGACACTTTAGGGGTGTTGATTCCGACAGACACCTTTGAATTTATTTCAAAAATTACTGCAAAATATCCAAATACTCATTTTGATTTTCATGCGCATAATGACTACGATTTGAGCGTTGCCAATGTCATGGAAGCTTTGAAAGCAGGAATAAAAGGACTGCATGTAACTGTGAATGGAATGGGAGAACGTGCAGGAAATGCTCCTCTTGAAAGTACAGTTGCCGTAATCAATGATTTCTTACCTGAGATAAAAATAAATGTAAAAGAATCTTCTCTTTATTCAGTGAGTAAATTGGTCGAGACTTTTACGGGATATAGAATACCAGCAAATAAACCTATCGTTGGCGACAATGTTTTTACTCAAACAGCAGGGATTCACGCTGATGGAGATAATAAAAACAACCTATATTTTAATGATTTACTTCCAGAGCGTTTTGGAAGAAAACGAAAATATGCATTAGGAAAAACTTCGGGTAAAGCCAATATCGAAAAAAATCTTCAGGAGCTAGGATTGCAACTCAATCAAGAGGATTTAAAATTAGTTACTCAACGCATTATTGAGCTGGGCGACAAAAAAGAAACGGTTACCAAAGAAGACTTGCCTTATATCATTTCGGATGTTTTGGACAGTCAAACCTATGAAGAAAAAATAACAGTTGAATCTTATTTATTGTCTCACGCCAAAGGAATGAGACCTTCGACAACCATTTGCCTAAAAATAGATGGCGAAATTATAGAAGAACACGCTCAAGGCGATGGACAATTCGATGCTTTTATGAATGCCTTAAAAATCATTTATAAAAATAAAAAAATGGTCTTGCCTAAATTAATAGATTATGCCGTTAGAATACCGCCCGGAAGCAGTTCGGATGCGTTGTGCGAAACTATTATTACTTGGACGAATAACGGAAAAGAATTTAAAACCAGGGGATTGGATTCAGATCAAACGGTAGCAGCTATAATCGCTACGCAGAAGATGTTGAATGTGGTCTAATTAACCTATTAGCCGTTAGCTTTTGGCTTTTGGCAAATTAAAAACAATAATTATAAATATAATGAAAGCCTACTGCCAAAAGCTAAAGGCCAGAAGCTAAATCTCTAAAAATGAAATTAAACATTGCCTTATTAGCTGGAGACGGAATCGGACCAGAAGTAATCAACGAAGCCGTAAAAGTATCGGATGCTATTGCCAAAAAATTCAATCATGAAATCACTTGGACACCAGCCCTTACAGGAGCTTGTGCGATAGATGCAGTAGGAGTTCCTTATCCTGACGAGACCCACGAAATTTGTATGGCTGCCGATGCAGTTTTGTTTGGTGCTATTGGTCACCCAAAATATGATAATGATCCCTCTGCACCCGTGCGTCCAGAGCAAGGATTGTTATTGATGCGTAAAAAATTAGGTTTGTTTGCCAATGTTCGTCCTACGTTTACTTTTCCTTCTTTGATTGACAATTCTCCTTTAAAAAGAGAAAGAATCGAGGGAACCGATTTGGTTTTCTTGAGAGAACTGACTGGCGGAATCTATTTTGGCGAAAAAGGCAGAAAAGACGGTGGAGAAACCGCTTTCGACAACTGTGTTTACACCAGAGCTGAGGTACAACGATTAGCTAAAAAAGGATTTGAATTAGCGATGACACGTTCTAAAAGATTGTGTTGTGTGGATAAAGCAAACGTATTAGAAACTTCTCGTTTGTGGAGAGAAACAGTACAAGCGATGGAAAAAGACTATCCAGAAGTTACAGTTTCTTATGAATTTGTAGATGCTGTAGCGATGCGTTTGGTACAATGGCCAAATTCGTATGATGTATTAATTACTGAGAACTTATTTGGAGACATCTTAACTGATGAAGCATCAGTAATTTCAGGTTCTATGGGATTAATGCCATCAGCATCTGTAGGAGAACATACCTCTTTATACGAACCAATTCATGGTTCTTATCCACAAGTAACAGGATTGAATATTGCTAATCCATTGGCTACTATTTTATCTGCTGCGATGATGTTTGAAGATGCTTTTGGCTTGCATGACGAGGCTGCCGCTATTAGAGCTGTTGTCAATAAATCATTAGAACAAGGAATTGTAACAGAAGATTTAGCTGGAAAAGGAGCTAAAGCATATACGACTAGTGAAGTTGGAGATTGGTTGGTGGCTAATTTGTAAAATAAAAAAACCATTCTTTTCTCCCTCTCCTTTGGAGAGGGTTGGGGAGAGGAAAAACAAAAAAGGTGTCAATTTTTATTGACACCTTTTTTTATGTTTTTAAGAAAATATTAATATCCTCCTCTGTTTCCACCACCACGGTTATCTCCACCACGACTGTTTCCACCACCATAACCTCCACGTGATTCTCCACCACGGTTGTTATTAAAACTTCTTCTTTCGCCTTCTGGTTTTGGCTCAGACTTATTCACTACGATAGCACGACCTTGAACAGTCGCTCCGTTTAACTCATCAATTGCTTTTTGAGCCTCGTCATCGCTTGGCATTTCAACAAAACCAAATCCTTTACTTCTTCCAGTAAATTTATCAGTAATAATTTTAACAGTATCAACTGCTCCATAAGCCTCGAAAGACTCTCTTAAATCTGCTTCCTCAATACTGAATGGAAGACTTCCAACAAAAATGTTCATATGTACTTATTTATAATATAAGCGACAAATGTAGTCTTATTTTTCTAATCTACTAGTTGTTAGCCAATTTAGTTTTATTTATTTTATTGAAAGTCAAACGAAAGTAAGTTAATTGTACCGATTATAAGTGTTTTATAATTTTTGAAATATAAATTTTTGAAGATTAATCTAGAGGAATTTTATAAAAAACACCTTGTTGGAAGTTTATAAAATCTTCATACAAAGGATTTTTATCAATATTACTAACATTAAATCTAAAGGTGCCTGTAATAGTATTGTTTACAGCGTCATAATCTGTAATTACTATTTCGCCATCTCCGAAATCACTTCCTGTAGAAAAATTAGTAGTATTGCTATTTGTTTTTATTTGGTACAAAGCAGTGTTTAATGAGCTGATACCTAAAACATAAGTATTAGGCGATTTAGAACTGGTTTTTAGCGTTACTATTTCGTTTCGGGTATAAGCATTGATTGTTAACACGCCAGAACTTGATACAGAAGCTTCGGAGTTAATAGCCCTCCAAAAAACGTTGTCCTTAACACCTTGAAAAGAGGGATTGTTGAATTTCACATCATCTTGACAAGAGACTACAGTAACAAGTAGAAATAAATAAAGAAACTGTTTTTTCATAATTTCAGCAATTGAAGTAAACAAAAGTATATTATTTTGACTAAATAATAGAAATTGAAACGAAAATTAACCTAGCAAATATCCTTTTTTACTTGGACAAATTAAATTACAAATCAAATTAGTATTTATGGATAAAAAATGTATCTTTGCACCCTTAATTAACAGAGGTCGAGTACCTCAAAATTTAATCATAAGATTATGTCAGTAAAAATTAGATTACAAAGACACGGTAAAAAACAAAAACCGTTTTATTGGGTTGTAGCTGCAGATGCTCGCTCAAAAAGAGATGGTAAATACCTAGAAAAAATAGGTACTTACAATCCAAACACCAATCCTGCAACTATCGAATTAGATTTGGATAGCGCAGTAAAATGGTTGCACAATGGTGCTCAACCAACCGATACTGCAAAAGCAATTCTTTCGTACAAAGGGGCTTTATTGAAACACCATCTTGATGGAGGTATTCGTAAAGGAGCTTTGACACAAGAACAAGCAGATGCAAAATTAGCCGCTTGGTTAGAAGCTAAGGCAGGTAAAGTAGATTCTAAAAAAGAAGGTTTGACAAAAGCGCAGGCTGATGCTAAATCTAAAGCTTTGAAAGCAGAACAAGCAGTAAACGCAAAACGTTTAGCGGCGGCTGCACAAGCAGAAGCTGATGCTATCGCAGCAGCAAACCCAGTTGTAGAAGAAGTTGAAGCTGTATCTGAGGAATCAGAAGTTGTTGAAGAAGCTCCAGAAGTTGAAGAAGCTCCTGTTGCTGTAGTTGAAGTAGAAGTAGCTCCAGAAGTTGCAATTGAAGAAGTTGTAGTTGCTGAAGTAGAAGCTACTCCTGAAGTTGTGGCAGAAGAAGCTCCAGTTGAAGAAGCTATAGTTGCTGAAGTTGAAACTACTCCAGAAGTAGTAACTGAAGTAGCTGAAACACCTGCTGCTGAAGATGAGACTCCAGAATCATAATTAAGATGCTATAATGCGTAATGAGGACTGTTTCTATTTAGTTAAAATCGAAAAAAAATTTTGTTTCAAAGGGGAACTTCTACTTCAACTACAGCAACAGGAGCTTCTT
>JANMZS010000082.1:0-17044 GCA_031383535.1 Flavobacterium sp. | reverse complement strand
TTTCGATGGGTCATCAATGAGTTTATTTTTCTGTCTCCAATATGAAAAACGCGTTCCACTATATCTTGCTCAATTTCCTGAACTTCACCGCCTTCAGTACCTTCTTTAATAATGGCTTTAATTTCTTCTTCAGTAACTTTACCATCAGCGGTTGGCTTTATTTGCAAAATATCTAATAAAAAATCAGTTGAAGTAGTAAGAAACCAAATAAAAGGAGCCGTTATTATGGAAACAATCTTCATTGGAAAGGCTACCGCTTTGGCTATAGATTCTGGGTGATTCAATCCAATTCTTTTAGGCAACAACTCTCCCAACACCAATGAGAAAAAAGTAAGGACAACAACAACAATTCCAACAGAAATTGAATGAGCAAAAGGGTTTAATATTTCGAATCCTAATACAAATCTCTCTACATCTTGAGTGATTTTGTCCCCAGAATAGATCCCAGTAAGAATTCCTATAAGGGTAATTCCTATTTGAACTGTCGATAGAAATTTGTTAGGTGAATTAGCCAAATCTAAAGCGATTTGAGCATTCTTATTCCCTTTTTTTGCAGCAGTTTCTAATCTGTTTTTTCGAGCAGAAATCAATGCGATTTCTGACATGGAGAAAACACCATTCAGAATAATTAAAAATAATATAATTAGAATTTCCATATTTAATTAGAAACGTAGATAGCGTTAAAGGTTTTCGATTACTGAACTTAAACGCTCCGTAATATCTGCAATAGAACCTATACCGTCTACAGCATAAAACTTATTTTGAGACTGATAATACTCCATCAATGGAGCCGTTTTTTCATTGTACTCTTGATACCTGTTTCTAATTTTTTCTTCATCTTGATCATCTACTCTACAACTTGTTTCACCTCTCTCAAGCAAACGTTGAATTAATATTTCATCATCGGCTTCTAAAGCAACGGTCGCAGTAATTAATTCATTTTTAGAAGATAAAAAAGCATCCAAAGATTGGGCTTGAGCGATAGTTCTAGGAAAACCATCAAATAAAAACCCTGCAGAATCAGGATTAGAATCAACTTCACTTTGAAGCATCTTAATGGTAACTTCATCCGGAACTAAGTCACCTTTGTCCATGTATGATTTAGCCAGTTGACCTAATTCGGTATTGTTTTTAATATTGTATCTAAATATATCACCTGTTGAAAGATGAGTTAAATTATATTTTCCTTTTAGAAACTCTGCCTGAGTTCCTTTGCCAGCTCCTGGCTTTCCAAATAAAACAATGTTAATCATTATTAAAACCTAGTTAAATTATTATTATTTATATAGTATTATTTATTCTTTCAATTGGTATACTTGAGGCAAATTCCTTCCTAAACCATTATAATCTAATCCATATCCGACTATGAATTTATTAGGAATTCTTATTCCAACATAATCAATTTTTATGTCTTGTTTGTAGGTATCTGATTTTAAAAATAGTGTAGCAATCTTAAAATGATTCACGTTTTGTTCTTTAAATAACTTTTTTAAAGTAACTAAAGTTAATCCTGTATCTACTATATCTTCAATGACAACAATACTGCGACCACTTAAATCTTGGTTAAGTCCAATCAATTCTTGAACATTTGTTGTTGAATGTAAACCTTGATAGGAGGCTAATTTAATAAAACTAACTTCACATGGGTATTTGTAATGTTTCATCAAATCAGAAACTACCCTAAAAGAACCATTCAAAACTCCGATAAAAATTGGTGTTTCATCGGCAAAATCAGCCGCAATTAAATTGGCCAATTTCACTATAGCAAATTCAATTTCCTGTTCAGAAATTAAAGGAATGAATTGTTTATCATCAATCTGAATCACTTAATGGAATTAAAATTAATAAGCAAAGATACTGAATTCAAAATACAGATAACAGTTTAAAATCGAAGAAAAAAAACAAAAAAAAGCTGTCTAAAAATAGACAGCTTTTTAAAATATTTAAAAGTTTTATTAAAATTTAAATTTCAATAAAAGTTCATTTGTATTTCCTGAACCTTGAATATCTCCAGCAACTTCATAAGCATACCCTACAACAAACCTTTTACTCAATGTAATGTTCATCATTGCAGCTATTGAGTTTGGATTAATTGTTCTATACATACCCCCAACTTCTAGATAGTCTTGAATTTGCAACATCGTATTAAAATCAAAAGCAGTTGGAGCACCGTTAACATAACGCAACATAAAAGATGGTTTCAATATTAATGTCCCTTCTGAATTTAAGTTAAAATCATAACCAGAACTCCAATAAACATGAGGTCTATTTACTGGTATATTGCTTTCATTTTCAATATTTCTAGAATTTTCAGTATTCAACAATCTAGGGATAGAGAGGGACATAAAGAATTTTTTACTTTTTAACAAAGCTCCAACTCCTACATTAGGGTTAAATGTAGTTGAAGAAACTAAACTATTATCATTTTCTGAACCAATTGCTCCTGAAAAATCAGTATTAAAAAAACTACCTCCAGCTTTTACCCCTAAATACAAATTCATTACAGCATCCATTTTAACTTTATAAGAAAAATCTAGACCAACAGTAGTTTGTTTTAAGTAATTGCCTCCTGTGTTATTGTGAACCAATGAGATTCCATATCCAAGATTCTTTCCTGTAGATGTGCCAAAAGACACAGCTTGAGTACGCGGAGCATCAGCTATACCAGACCATTGATTGCGAACAGAAGCAGTTACTTCAGTATTTCCATCAACACCAACATAAGCCGGATTCAACATATTCATGTGGTTACGATACATGGTTAAAAGAGGATCCTGTTGAGAAAAAAGGGCACTACTAAAAAGTAGTAGTGCTCCTGCCAATATGTTTTTAATTATTTTCATTTTTTTTCTTTTTTGAGTTTATGTTAAATTACTGACGTGTAATGTATAACCAACCTTGATTGTTAATAGTACCGTTACCCTCTAAGTCAACTTGGTAGTAATAAGAACCACCATCAGGAAGACTAATATCGTTGCCATTAATTTTACCATCCCAATCGTTTTGGTAATTTACAGCTGAGAATACTAATGAACCCCAAGCGTTGTAAACACGTACAATAGATTTTGGATGATTGGTAATATTATCAATAACCCAAGTATCATTTGTTCCGTCAGCGTTTGGTGTAATTACTTCATTAGCAACAGTCGGTAAAGTTGGGAAAGTTACTAAGAAATCATCTGTACCAACATTACCATTTACATCTGTTACAGAAAGTGTAACCGTAACTGGACTATTCAATACATCAACAATCGTAAAAGTATCTCTACTTAATGTATAAGAATGAACATCAACCCCACAAGCATCGGTTGCACTAACAAAAACATCCTCTGGAGTAATACTAACAGAAGCACCGTCAAGAACAAGTTCAATGTCCTTAGCAACAACAACTGGTTTAACTGAGTCAACAACGTTTACAGTTGCAAAACCTTGAGCCGAATTTCCGTTTACATCGGTTACAGTTAATGTAATTACGTTACTACCAACATTAGCACATGTGAAAGTGGATTTACTTATTGCTAAAGTAACAGGATTACATGCATCTGAAGAACCATTATCAACATTTGCAGCTGTAATGGTAACCGTTCCAGCATCATTAAGTTGAGCAGTATAGGATTGTGTTACAACTACTGGAGCCACTTTATCTTGAACTATAACCGTTGCATTAACAGGAATTGAATTATTTCCGCTAGCATCAGTTGCAGTCAATGTAATAATATTTTGACCCACATTAGTACAATCGAAAGTAGATTTACTCAAAGAGTATGAAACTATAGCACAATTATCAGTAGAACCATTGTTTATATCCGAAGGTAAAATGGAAACTGTACCCGCAGCATTTAACTGAACAGTAATGTTTCTAGTAAGTGCGATTGGTATAATAGGCTCAGTAACTGTAACTAAAGCAGAAGCAGAAGCAACATTTCCATGAATATCAATTACTGTTAAAGTAACCGTTTTAGCAGCACCTGTGTCAGAACAGCTAAAGCTAGTTCTATCTAAACTATAAGAAGCTATACCACAAGCATCATTTGAACCATTGTTAACATCTGCAGGAACAATTGAAGCTACACCAGAAACATTAAGCATAATAGTAATTGGTTTAGTAATTACTGTTGGAGCTGTAGCATCTTTTACTTTTACTGTTGTAGTAGTTGGCAATGCAACATTTCCATTCACATCAGTAACTTTCCAAGTAATAGTTGTTGTTCCTATTGGATAAAGAGCTGTTAAGGCTAAATTATCACTTCTAGTACCTACTGGAGTACCTACAGTACAATTATCAGAAGCAGTTGGTGCAGTTATACTAACGGTAGCAGCACAAGCAGTTGCGTCAGTATTAGCATCAATAGAAACCACAGTACCATTAATTACTGGAATTTGAAGGTCTCTAACTATAACGGTTTGAACTACTGGAGTAGCAGCATTACCATTAATATCGCTTACATTCCATGTGATAGTTGTAGTTCCTACGGCGAAAGGTGCGTTAATTGCTAATGCATCAGATCTAGTTGCTATTGGAGAACCAACAGTACAATTATCAGTTGCAGTAGCCGAAACAGCTACAAGAGCACCACATCTGTCTAAATCATTAGTAACAAATTTATTGCCATTTGCAGTAATAACAGGCTTTTGAGTGTCTGTGACAATAACTGTTTGAGTAACTGCAACTGCAGCATTCCCATTCACATCAGTTACGTTCCAAGTAATAGTTGTTGTTCCTACAGGATAAGCAGCAGCTAATGGTTTAGCATCACTTCTTACTCCCATTGGAGAACCTACAGAACAATTATCTGTTGCAGTTGCTGACACAGTTACAATAGCACTACATTCACCTAAATCAGCATTGGCTGTTTTATTTCCGTTTGAGGTAATAACAGGGATGATATTATCTACCACAGTTACTGTTGCGAAACCTTGGTTAATATTACCATTTACATCAGTTACTGTTAGTGTAATCACATTAGCACCCACATTAGCACAAGTAAAAGTTGATTTGCTTATTGCTAAAGTTACAGCACCACAAACATCTGACGAACCATTATTTACATCAGCAGCAGTAATTGTTACAGTACCCGCAGCATTAAGTTGTACTGTAATGTTTTTAGTAATTACCGTAGGAACTACTTTATCTTGAACTGTTACTGTTGCATTAACTGGTAAAGAAACATTACCTGCAGCATCAGTTACAGTCAATTGAATTGTGTTACTTCCCACATTAGTACAATCGAAAGTAGATTTGCTTAATGCGTAAGAAACAATAGCACAATTATCTGTCGAACCATTATCAATATCGGAAGTTAAAATAGTTACACTACCTAAAGCACTCAATTGAACCGTAATATTTCTAGTAAGAACTACTGGCTTAACAGTATCTTGAACAGTTACAACTGCAGTATTAGAACTTACATTTCCGTTAATATCAATTACAGTTAAAGTAACCGTATTAGTGCCCACGTTACTACAGTTGAAAGTGGTTTTGTCTAAAGAGTAAGATGCAATACCACAAGCGTCAGTTGATACATTATTAACATCTGCTGGCACTATTGAAGCAATACCTGCAGCATTAAGTTGTACTGTAATATTTTTAGTATTTACAGTTGGGGCTGTTACATCTTGAACCGTTACAAGAGCATTAACTGGTAACGCAACATTACCACTCGTGTCCGTAGCTGTTAAAGTAATTGTAGTTACACCTATATCGCTACATGTAAATGTGCTTTTGCTTAAAGTATAAGATGCAATTGCACAATTATCAGTTGAACCATTATTTACATCAGCTGCTACAATGGTTACTGAACCCGCAGCACTAAGCTGAACGGTAATAGGTTTAGTAATAGCTATTGGTAAAACTGAATCTACAACCGTTACAGTTGCAGTTCCTGTTTGAACATTATCATTATTATCTGTAACAGTTAAGGTTACTGTGTTAGCACCTGCATCTGAACATGTAAAGGCACTTTTCGAAATAGTCATGGTTTTAATACCACATGAATCACTAGAACCATTATTAACATCAGAAGCCATTAATGTAGCAGTACCTGCCGCATTCAACTGAAGCGTGTATGGTTTAGTAACCACTACTGGTAAAACTGAATCTACCACTGTTACGATTGCTGTTCCAGTTGAAACATTGTTATTATTATCTGTAACTGTTAATGTTACAGTGTTTGCACCAACATTAGCACATGTAAAGGTACTTGGCGAAACGGTCATGGTTTTGATACCACAAGAATCGCTAGAACCATTATTTACATTAGATGCTAAAATTGAAACAGTACCCGCAGCATTTAACTGAGCTGTATAAGCTTGAGTCACAATAGTTGGAGCGGTTGTATCTTGAACCGTTACAATAGTATCGATTGTTGAAACATTACCACTCGCGTCTTTTACAGTTAAGGTAACTACGTTAGCACCAACATTCGAACATGTAAATGAACTTGGAGATACTGTCTTAGTATCAATTCCGCAATTATCAGTTGAACCATTATCGATGTCTGTACCTGTAATTGTTGCAACACCCATAGCATCTAATTCTACAACAACACCTAATTTAGCAATCGCTACTGGTTTTTCGACATCATTTACTGTTACTAATTGAGTAGTACTAGCTGTATTACCAGAAGCATCAGTTACTGTCCAAGTTACTGTTGTATCTCCTAGTGGCAAAGCAGCAGGAGCATCGTTTGTAACTGAAACTACAGTACAGTTATCAGCCGTAGTTGGCGATACTAAAGCACCAACCCAAGTACAGCCTGTATTTGTGTTTAATGTAATTGCCGCAGGAGCACTTATCGTTGGATTCGTGTTATCCACTGCAGTTACAGTAGCTTCTTTATAATGTTGGTTACCCCATAAATCAGTCCCTGTAAGGATTACTGAATTATCACCTTTGTCTCCACAATATAAAATGTTAGGCACTACATATTTAGTAAAACAATCCGTACCACTATTATCAGTAGAACCATTATCTATATCTTCTGGAGTAATTATAATTTGACCATTTGCATCATAATACAAAGTAATATCTTTGGTACGCATAATAGGTAACTCTAAATCCTGAACCAATACTGATTGAGTTGCAGTAACTGTATTACCATAATTATCTGTTGCAGTCCAAGTAACTATACTTGGTATATGATCCGGCCCTGCACTTACAGGAATAGTTGCTGGATCAACCGTAACAATACCACTAAAAGGAGTGCAGTTATCAGTTACACTAGGAACAGGCAACTGATTAGTCGCATAACTACAAAATCCAGGATCATTATTTACAACAAGATCTGGGAATGGAGAAGTAAAAGTAGGAGCCTCTGTATCATTAACTTTTACATCTTGAGTAGCTGTTGATGAATTTCCTGAACTATCAGTAGCGGTCCAAGTAATCGTAGTTGTTCCTACAGGATATACATCAGAAGCATCGTTAGTACCATTGAAATCATTAATCAATGTAACAACAGAGCAATTATCTGCTGCAGTAGTAACAACAGTTACTGCTGCACCACATTGACCAGGGTCATTAGACACTTCATGATTTCCATCTGTAGTAATTGTTGGATCAATGTTATCCTCAACAGTTACTATAGCAGAACCTGTAGCAGAATTTCCGTTAACATCAGTTACTGTTAATACAACTGTATTAGCTCCAAGATTAGCACAAGTAAAACTTGAAATATCTAAAGCACGGGAAGCAACAGCACAATTATCAGTTGAACCATTATCAATTTGAGATGACGTTATGCTAACATTTCCTGAACTATTTAATTCAACAGTAATATTTTGTGTGATTACCGTTGGAGCCTCAGTATCGTTAACCGTTACTGTTTGCATACAAGTACTAGAGTTTCCTGCAGCATCAGTAGCCGTCCAAGTAACGCTAGTTGTTCCTACTGGATATACAGCTGACAAAGCTAAACTATCACTTCTTACTCCAGATGGAGTTATAGTACTACAATTATCTGTTACAACAGGAGCAGTTAGTGTAACCACAGCTCCACATACACCTGAATCATTACCAACCACAACGTTAGCAGCACATGTAATACTAGGAGCTTCTGTATCATTTACTGTTACTCTTTGCGTAGCTGTCGATGAATTTCCTGAACCATCGGTAGCAGTCCAAGTTACAGTAGTTGTTCCTACTGGATATACTCCAGAAGCATTAGCAGTACCATTGAAATCATTAATCAACGTAACAACAGCACAATTATCTGTTGGCGTAGGAGAAGTAACAGTTACACTAGCACCACATTGACCAGGGTCATTACTTACTGTTATATCAGCAGGAGCAATAATAGCAGGAGCAATATTATCTTCAACAGTTACTGTAGCAGAACCTATAGCAGAATTTCCAGCAGCATCAGTTACCGTTAACTGAACTGTGTTATTTCCAAGATTAGAACAATTAAAACTGGTAATATCTAAAACACGAGAAGCAATAGTACAATTATCCGTTGAACCATTATCAATTTGAGATGCCGTGATGTTAACATTTCCTGAACTATCTAAATCAACTGTAATATTTTGTGTAATTACTGTTGGAGCTTGAGTATCGTTAACCGTTACTGTTTGCATACAAGTACTAGAGTTTCCTGCAGCATCAGTAGCCGTCCATGTAACAGTAGTCAACCCTACTGGATATACTCCAGAAGCATCAGCAGTTCCATTGAAATTATTAATCAACGAAACAACTGAACAATTATCTGTTGACGTAGGAGAAATAACAGTTACATTAGCACCACATTGACCTAAATCATTACTAACCACCACATCAGCAGCACATGTAATATCTGGCGCAATATTATCTTCAACAGTTACTGTAGCCGTATTAGTAGCTACGTTACCCGCAATATCTGTAACAGTTAAAGTGACCGTGTTAGTTCCAAGATTAACACAAGTAAATGAATTAGGAGAAACCGTTATGGTATCAATAGTACAATTATCCGAAGAACCGTCATTTATATCAGCAACTATTATACTAGCATTACCAAAGGCATCTAGTTGAACAGTTTTATTTTTTGTAATTACCATTGGCGGAGTTACATCTTTTAATGTAACATTAAAACTTGTTGTACTAAAGTTTCCGTAATCATCCGTAGCGGTTAGCATTACAGTAGCTACATCATCATGCGACACATTCAACACTGTCCCCGCAGGAGGACTTTGCGTTATAATAGCATCTCCACAATAATCAGTAGCCGAAATGAAACCTGTATAATCCGGAACGGTAAATTGACAACCCGCTGCAGCACTAATATTTTCGGTTAAAGGAAAAGGAAGTGATTGAGTAATAAGAGGAGGGGTGATATCTTCAAAATTTACCGTAAATGTAGCAGTAGTTGACAAATTTGGCTTTGGAAAACCCACATCAGATAATGTTATAGTTACCGTTACAATACCTTGAACAAAAGGCGCTACAGGTATTACATCAATAGATCGCAAAATCCCAGTTGGATCCTGACGATAATCAAAAGTAACCACTTGAGCACCCGATGCCGAAGCCGACACTACCAACAAAGGAGCTGGAGTATTTGAATCCGTTACCTGATACTGTATATTAGTAGCTGGATAACCTGGGCAATCAGTCCTATTAGGAGGAGGTACCTGAAATACTGGCGCGGTATTCTGACCATTCATCGTATTACATAATACGGATAGAATACCCATAAAAAATAATAATTTTAATTTCATAACTATAGTTTTTAAATTTTGAACAAATGAACAATAAAAATTTATAATAAACAAGCTAAAATGCACAAAAAATCGATGAAATACGCAAAATAAAAATATGCAATGAAAAAAACTAAGTGAAAATATTAAAAATAATAAATTAAAGTTCTTAAAATCAATTGTTTATATGCTAATTTTGCTTTAGCTTTTTTCATGTAAGTTTTTACTTAAACAAAATTTAACTGTATATTAATAATTATAATAAATTGATTACAAAAAAACATATAAATAATTAAATAACTAAAAATCAAATAGCTAAAATTAATAAACTCTAAAAAAAATCAAACGAATTGATTAAAACGCAAAAAAAACAATAAAAATAGATCGTCTTTAAGTTAATGCTTTACCTACTCCGAATTTATACCTTAAAATATATAATATGACTGTCCACTACCTCATACCATTGTATTTAATTTTGTCAATTCTGAATAACGAAGAATCACATAACGAGAACTTATGTGATTCGTTTCACCTGTTCACTTGGTTCGAGTCTGCTCCGTCGAAATGAACAAAAAAGTAGTTTTTTTTGGTTTGGTATTACCGAAGAATAGTCATATAAATTAAACAAGACAAAATGCTTTTATTTCATTCAATGTATATTAAGGTATAATTTATTCTAAAATGGATTTAAAAAATAGTGTATAAAACTGAAGTCAATAAATAGATATTACGCAATATCATTTATATTTGCATTTATTTGAATATGATGACATACTCATAAATCAAAATCAAACTCTAATGAACTATTTCTCTTCCAATTTTAAATTGGGTATTCTGGGGGGCGGACAACTTGGCAAAATGCTATTGTTTGAAACCCGTAAATTTGATATTCAAACGTATGTCCTAGACCCAAGCAATGATGCTCCTTCTAAAATTGCCTGTAACAAATTTTTTCAAGGAAGCTTACTCGATTTTGACACCGTTTATAATTTTGGCAAACAAGTCGATGTTTTGACATTCGAAATAGAACTAGTCAATATTGAAGCTTTAGAAAAATTAGAATCTGAGGGCATCAAAGTATATCCTTCTCCAAAAACCCTAAAACTGATACAAAATAAAGGAATTCAGAAAGAATTTTATGCTAAAAATAAAATTCCTACCGCTCCTTTTGAAAAATTTGAAAGTCTCGAAAATCTTAAATCTACAATCTCTAATCTTAAATCTACAATCCGATTGCCTTTTGTATGGAAATGCACCGAGTTTGGTTATGATGGTAATGGCGTAAAAATTATTCGAAGTCTTGAAGATTTACAAAACTTACCCAATGTAGAATGTATCGCCGAAGAAATGATGCCTTTCAAAAATGAATTGGCAGTTATTGTTTGTCGGAATCCATCTGGCGCAATCAAAACCTATCCTGTGGTGGAAATGGAATTTCATCCCGAAGCCAATCAGGTAGAATATGTAATTTGTCCCGCTAGAATAGATTCTAAAGTGGCTCAAAAAGCAACCCAAATAGCCTTAGAAGTTTCCAAAGCCTTTGATCATGTTGGATTATTAGCTGTTGAAATGTTTCAAACACATGATGATGAAATTTTAGTCAATGAAGTTGCTCCACGACCGCACAATTCAGGCCATCACACCATTGAGGCAAGTTATACATCGCAATTTGAAAATCACCTGCGCGCTATTTTAAATCTACCGCTAGGAAATTGTAAAAGTAAAGTGGCTGGAATAATGGTAAATTTGGTGGGTGCAGAAGGTTTTTCGGGAAATGTGGTTTACGAAAACATCTCCAACATCATGGCTATAGACGGTGTAACACCCCATATTTACGGAAAAAAAGAAACACGTCCTTTTCGAAAAATGGGGCATGTAACCATTGTCAATGAAGATATGTCGAAAGCCAGAAAAATAGCCGAAGAAGTAAAGAATACAATTAGAGTGATATGCCTCACCTCAGGGAAGTTTGAAGAGCTCAAATGAATTTTAAATTAGAAAGAAATTTCAAAAAATCATAATTTATATTTTATTGCTATTGTACGCAAACAAACCATATATTCACTAAATTTGTAATTATTTTAAATTCTAAATTATGGTAATCGAAAGAACAAAAAACGAAGTTTTATTGCGACTTCCATCCAATTTTGACACTGAAAGTCTTCAAAAAATAATAAACTATTTAAAATACAAAGAAGCTATAAAAGAAAGTCAAGCAACAGAAAAACAAGCTAATGACTTAGCAAATGAATCTAAAAGCAATTGGTGGAAATCCAATAAAGATAGATTTATGAAATGAATTTAATTGTTGACACAAATATTGTTTTTAGTACTTTATTAAACCCCAACTCAGTTATTGGGGATATTCTTTTGAATTATCAAGATGCAATACAATTTTATGCACCTGAATTATTAATCGAAGAAATCAATCGTTATTCTGATAAAATCGAAAAATATTCAAAATTAAATCCAACACAACTTACTATTTGTAAATCGCTTTTGTTAAATGCAATTCAATTCGTTTCAGAAGAATTGATTTCCGAGGATAGTTGGTCAACTGCATATCTTTTAACAAAAGACATTGATGAAGACGACACCCCTTTTGTAGCACTTGTTATTCAAATGAAAGCCAAACTATGGTCAGGCGATAAAAAACTAATAACTGGTTTGATTTCAAAACAATCCGAACTCATTTTCACAACTTTAGAATTAAAAAATATATTATCAATATGAAATCGCTATTAGCAAAGCATTTGTTGCAAACAAACACCAATAAAGAAAAAGCGATAACATGTGTTACTGCTGAAAAATAAAATATAAACATATGAAAGTAGCCGTAATAATGGGAAGCATATCTGATATGCCCGTAATGCAAGATGCCATCGACATTCTCAAAGGATTTGATATAGAAATCGAAGTAGACATTGTTTCAGCGCACAGAACGCCCGAAAAACTATTCGATTTTAGCAAAAACGCCCATACTCGTGGCATTGCTGTTATTATTGCTGGTGCTGGCGGTGCAGCTCATTTGCCAGGAATGGTTGCCTCTATGTCTCCCCTACCAGTAATTGGAGTTCCTGTAAAATCAAGCAATTCGATAGATGGTTGGGATTCTGTTTTATCCATTCTTCAAATGCCAGGTGGAGTTCCTGTTGCTACAGTTGCTCTAAATGGAGCAAAAAACGCAGGGATTCTAGCGGCACAAATTATTGGAACTTCGGACAAATGCGTTTTAGACAAAATCATATCCTACAAAATTGGATTAAAGGAAGCCGTAATCATCGCTTCCGAAAGCCTAAAAAAATAAGGCTATCTCACAAAGACACTCAAAGCCAACACGAAGATACTCCAAGAATCTTTTAATTTGCTTTATTAAAAACTTTCTGATTCTTTGTGTTTTACCTCCGTGAATCTTGGCGAAATAACTTTTTAAATTACAAAATGAACATCTTAACTTCAAAATTTCTTACCAAACATAACACTGCCCCTTTTTCGCAGATAAATCTAGACGATTACAAACCTGCTTTTATCGAAAATATTGCTTCTGCAAAAAACGAAATTAATATCATCATCAACAATCCCGAAAAACCCACTTTCGAAAATACTATTGAAGCATTAGATTTTTCGGGTGATGCATTGGATAGATTATCTTCAATATTCTTTAATTTAAATTCGGCAGAAACCTGCGATGAAATGCAAAAAATCGCTCAAGAAGTATCGCCCTTACTAACTGAATTTAGTAATGATATAACTTTAAACGAAGATTTGTTTCTAAGAATCAAAACAATTTATCAGCAAAAAGAAAGTTTAAAACTTACCACTGAACAAAGCACTTTATTAGAAAAAAAATTTAAAGGTTTTGCCAGAAATGGGGCGCTACTCTCTAAAGATGACAAACTCAAATTAAGAGAAATCGATACTGAATTAGCCAAACTGAAACTTACTTATGGCGAAAATGTATTGGCAGAAACCAACAATTACCAATTGCATATCACTGATAAAAGTGATTTAAAAGGTTTGCCAGAAGGAACTGTTGAGGTTGCTCAATCTTTAGCTAAATCAAAAGAAGTTGAAGGCTGGATATTTACTTTGGATTATCCAAGTTATATTCCGTTTGTAACATACTCCGACAATCGAGAACTACGAAAGGAAATGGCTATTGCAGCAGGAAAAAAAGCATTTCAAAATAACGAATTCGACAATCAAAAAATTACTTTAAAAATTGCCAAATTACGTCATAAAAGAGCCAATTTATTAGGCTACACAACCCATTCAGACTTTGTTTTGGAAGAACGAATGGCGCAAAATCCAGACACTGTAAAATTGTTTTTGAATGATTTATTGGCTAAATCAAAACCTGCCGCTGAGAAAGAATTTGCAGAACTAACAGCTTTTGCAAAAGACTTAGACGGAATAGACCAATTAGAGAAATGGGATGGCGCTTATTATTCAGAAAAATTGAAGCAAAAACTCTTCAATTTGGATGATGAATTGCTAAAACCTTATTTTCAATTAGAAAACGTGTTGAATGGTGCTTTTACTATCGCTGGGAAGCTTTTTGGATTGACATTTACCGAAATTTTTAATATCGATAAATACCATACAGATGTTACAACCTACGAAGTAAAAGATGAATTTGGAGAATTAGTAGCTGTTTTCTATGCTGATTTCTTTCCGAGAAAAGGAAAAAGAAATGGTGCTTGGATGACTTCTTTCAAAAGCCAAAGTATCAGAAATGCCTGCCTGCCGGACAGGCAGGGAGTAAACGAAAGACCTCATATTTCTAATGTTTGCAATTTTACACCTCCTACCGAAAGCAAACCTTCGCTACTCACTTTCAACGAAGTAACCACTTTGTTTCATGAATTTGGACACGGATTACACGGAATGTTAGCCAACACAACCTATCCAAGTTTATCAGGTACCTCAGTCTATTGGGATTTTGTAGAATTGCCAAGTCAAGTGATGGAAAATTGGTGTTATGAACCCGAAGCTTTGGCATTATTTGCCAAACATTACCAAACGGGTGAAATTATTCCGCAAGAATATGTCGAAAAAATCAAAGAAAGTGCCAGTTTTCAGGAAGGCATGGCAACTTTACGCCAAATCAGTTTTGGACTCTTAGATATGGCTTTCCATAGCAACAATCCAACCGAAATTACTAATATAAAAGCTTTTGAACGCACCGCTTTTGAGGGCACAACTTTATACCCTGATGTAGCCGAAAACTGCATGAGTGTTTCCTTTTCTCATATTTTTCAAGGAGGCTACTCTTCAGGCTATTACAGCTACAAATGGGCCGAAGTTCTCGATGCCGATGCGTTTGCTTATTTTCAAGAAAAAGGGATTTTTAATAAAGAAATTGCAACTAAATTTAAAGATAATATTCTTTCTAAAGGTGGCACTGAGTTGCCTATGGAATTGTACAAAAAATTTAGAGGTCAAGAACCAAAAGCGGATGCATTATTGAAGAGAGCGGGGTTGGTTTAGATTTTTGATTTAAAACCGAAGCATATTACTTCGATTTTTTCTATTTCAAAAACTCCCTGAAATTATCCTTGTTAACCACAAAAAAAATCGGATTATAAGTCTCTTGAAATGATTTTGGTAATTTCGCTTTTTTGGCACTTGCCCACTTGAATTCAAAGGCACTTACGGCATCGGCGGTGGTTTCAACATAATCAATTTCTTGTTGTTGCAAGGTTCTCCAAAAATAGGGTTTAGCTAAACTTTGCGAATACGACAAATATTTGATTCTTTCGGCAATCATAAAGTTTTCCCATAAAGCGCCTTTATCTTGGCGAAATTCCAACATATTAAAATTTCCAATGATCATATTTCGAACACCAGTATCATAAAAATAAATTTTCCTGTTGGCTTTGATCTCGTTTCTAATGTTTTTTGAAAAGCTATTCAATCGGAAAATCACAAAACTTTTTTCTAACAAATCGATATAATTATTAACCGTATTTTTATCAACGCCTACTAGTTGTGCTATTTCGTTATAGCTCACTTCTTTCCCAAGCTGCAAAGCTAACGCCTGTAGAATTTTCTCTAAAACATTCGATTTTCTAATACCTGCCAAAGCCAAAATATCTTTGTACAAATAACTAGAAACTAGGTTTTTTAGAATTTCATATTCATTCCCAAAATTGTTAATCACATCAGGATACATTCCGTACAACATTCGCAATTCGAGTTGTTGTTGTGCCTTGATATACCCTACATTTTGCTCAAACTCATTCCAAGAAATTGGAAATAATTGGTATTCAAATTTGCGCCCTGTTAATGGTTCTTGAGTAAGATTATTAATATCAAAAGCCGAAGACCCACTGACAATTACCTGAACATCCTTAATTTGATCTGCAATAATTTTTAGTTTCAACCCTATGTTTGGAATCCGTTGCACTTCATCAATAAAAACGTATTTGTAATTTCCGATGATACTTTTTAAGGTTTCTGTGTTGGCACTGGATAAAGTTTCAGCTATGATATTATCATCTCCGTCAAGAAACAAATAATCACTTTTATTCAAAATAGCATTTATCAAGGTAGTTTTTCCAACTTGCCTCGGACCAATAAGCACAATGACTTTGCCTTTGTGCATCTTTGCCTTTAAATTTGATGTTAAATCTCTAATTATCATGATTATAATTTTTTACAAAGATATAAAAATTATTTTAATTCACCGATTTAATATATTTTTTGGTGAATATATTCACCAATAATAATATTTTTCTAGAGAATCAGAAGTATTATCCACCAAAATATAGGAATAGCTTCAACCCAAAACGAAGTATAGTATTTAGAGCGTTTTTCGTTGGCGAAAGCCAAAAAAAGCACAATGGTAATGATAATAACAATTTCAAAAAATAAGAGTAAGAATTGAAAACTGCTATTGCTATTGATATTGCCATTGAAAAATTCTAATCCACAAAAAAATGTCAATAAAACATATCCCAGATTTTTAGTTCGCTTCACTCCTATTTGCTGTGGTACGGTTCTAAGATGAGGGTCATCATTAGTTAAATCAATAATTTCAAAAATTAAAACCAAAACAAAAATCAGGATAAGCCTTTGAATTCCATAACAATAAAAAAGAAAATCAAATGGAATATTGGTATTCAAAAGAGGTAAAACAACTGTCACTCCTACCCAACATAAGGCCACAATATAAATTTTGACACCAGCCCAATTTCGAGCATTTTTATAACTCGGAAAAAAAGGAAGAGTGTATAATGCGAATCAAGGGTTAAAATGCTAAATTTAAAAAAGCCGCAGCGATTTTTCCGAAGATATGAATCAACAAACCTTTGCTTGATCTAACTTTACTTGCTTTTTGAATATCCGTTTTAACAATCAACCAATTAAACAA
>JANMZS010000038.1:0-20733 GCA_031383535.1 Flavobacterium sp. | reverse complement strand
ATGATAAAAAATATAAAATGGCTATTCTTGGTTTCGTTAACCTTTATAGCTTGTAATGATGACGAGGTAGTTACTTACGACACAGCAGATGGCTTACCATTAACAGCAGGAACAGCTGATTTTTCAAAATATGTGGCGCTTGGGGATTCTTATGCAGCGGGTTTTTCAGACGGAGCCTTATTTATTGAAGGACAAAAAGGATCATACCCCAATATTCTAGCACAACAGTTTGCCCTTGTTGGTGGGGGTGCCTTTACCACACCGCTTATGGCAGATAATATTGGAGGCTTTTCATCGGGTGGAGTACAAATACCACAATTTGGGCCAAGATTATATTTTAATGGTGTAGCACCAGTTTCAGTTCCAGGAATTTCAGGAACATCAATTTCTGATAAATTGACTGGAAATTTTAATAACATGGGTATTCCTGGGGCAAAAAGTTTTCATTTACTGTTTTCCGGTTATGGTAGTTCTGCAGGGAATCCTTATTTTGCAAGATTTGCTTCTACACCTGCGGCTACGGTTATCGCTGATGCATTAAGTCAATCACCAACTTTCTTTTCATTATGGATTGGGGGTAATGATGTGCTTGGATATGCGCTGTCTGGTGGTGATGGGACTAACCCAATTACCCCAACGGCTACATTTAGCGGGGCTTACAATTCTTTAGTTTCTCAGCTTGTAGCTGGTGGTCGCAAAGGAGTTATTGCGAATATACCTTATGTTACTACACTACCCCATTTTAAAACGGTTCCTTATAATCCTTTAACCTCAAGTGTTTTAGGGGGAGGAAATACGGCTGTCGGAGATGCTACTATTTCTGCTCTAAACACTCAATTATATGGTCCGCTAAAACAAGCCTTGACCGCTTTTGGAGCTGGAAGCAGAATCAGTCTATTGTCTACAACAGGAGGAAACCCGTTGTTAATAAAAGACGAATCTTTGACCAATTTATCATTACAATTGACAGCTGCTTTTACTCCGTCATTAGGTGCTGCAACTGCAGCTGCTTATGGAGCCATTTTTGGACAAGCTAGACAAGCCACGTCGTCCGATTTAGTTTTGCTTACTACACAATCTGCAATTGGTGCTTCTGCTACTGCTCTAAATTCTGGATTAGGTGTCGCACCTGCCCCCCCTTTAAATAAGTTTGGCATAACATTTCCCCTGCAAGATAATCATATTTTAATTCCAAGCGAAATTTCAGAATTGCAAGTAGCAACTGATTCTTACAATGCAATTATTCAAGCTGCTGCTGATGCAAATTCAAATACTATAGCTTTTGTAGATATTAAAGCAGTTATGGATAAATTATCCACAACCGGAATTACCGCAAATAACTATACCTTAAATGCATCATTTGTAACCGGTGGAGCTTTCTCACTTGATGGATTTCATCCAACACCACGAGGCTATGCTTTGATAGCTAATAAATTCATTGAAGCAATTAATGCTAAATTTGGTTCTAATTTGAATGGAGTTAACTTAGGAAATTACAGAATATTATTTCCTAAAGATCCTGCAAATTTTTAAAATTCATTTTTTATTTACTTTCAAAAAACCATCCCGTTTTTCGGGATGGTTTTTTGATTTATAAGCATATTTCTTGATATATAGCTTGTTTGCGAACAATTCTTTAAAATTCACTTCTTTTTTTATAAAAAAAGTATTGATTTTTATATTTTAAAAAATTACCTTTGCGCACTGAAAAGTAGAATAAACAACTTTATTGAGATTAAATCATTCAAGCTCCTTTCCTTCGGAGAGGTTGGGAGAGGCTAAATACATAAACAATGTCAAAAGTAATAGGAAAAGTTGCCCAAATCATCGGACCAGTTGTCGATGTAGTTTTCAACGGAAAAGATGTTGAACTTCCAAAAATTTATGATTCATTAGAAATCACAAAAAAAGATGGAACTATTTTAGTTCTTGAGGTACAATCTCACATCGGTGAAAACACAGTTCGTACCATATCGATGGATTCTACAGACGGTTTGAGCAGAGGTTATGAAGTGGTTGGAACAGGAAACCCAATTAAAATGCCAATTGGAGCAGATGTTTACGGACGTTTGTTTAACGTAATCGGCGATGCTATTGATGGACTTGGAAACTTGCCAAAAGATGGCGAAAACGGTATGTCTATTCACAGACAAGCACCAAAATTCGAAGATTTATCAACTTCATCCGAAGTTTTATTTACAGGGATTAAAGTAATCGACTTGATTGAGCCTTACTCAAAAGGAGGAAAAATTGGATTGTTCGGTGGTGCTGGTGTTGGTAAAACAGTATTGATTCAGGAGTTGATCAACAATATTGCAAAAGGTCACGGAGGACTTTCAGTATTCGCAGGAGTAGGAGAGAGAACACGTGAAGGGAACGACTTACTTCGTGAGATGTTAGAGTCAGGAATTATTAAATATGGTGATGAATTTATGCACTCTATGGAAAATGGAGGATGGGATTTATCTAAAGTTGATATGCCAGGAATGAGAGAGTCCAAAGCTACTTTCGTTTTCGGACAAATGAATGAGCCTCCTGGAGCTCGTGCTCGTGTAGCCTTGTCAGGTTTGTCTATCGCAGAATATTTTCGTGATGGTGCAGGTTCAGATCAAGGAAAAGATGTATTATTCTTCGTTGATAACATCTTCCGTTTTACACAAGCAGGTTCTGAGGTTTCGGCACTTTTAGGTCGTATGCCATCTGCGGTAGGATATCAACCAACATTAGCTACCGAAATGGGAGCGATGCAAGAGCGTATCACATCTACAAATAAAGGTTCTATTACATCAGTTCAGGCGGTTTATGTTCCTGCGGATGATTTAACAGATCCAGCACCAGCAACTACATTTGCTCACCTTGATGCTACTACGGTATTGTCTCGTAAAATTGCTGAGTTAGGAATTTATCCAGCGGTTGATCCATTGGATTCTACTTCAAGAATTTTGACTCCACAAATTATTGGTGATGAGCATTATAACTGTGCACAAAGGGTAAAAGAGATTCTTCAAAAATACAAACAATTGCAAGATATTATTGCGATTCTAGGTATGGAAGAATTGTCTGAAGAAGATAAATTATCAGTTTCAAGAGCAAGACGTGTACAACGTTTCTTGTCACAACCTTTCCACGTTGCGGAACAATTTACAGGATTAAAAGGAGTTTTGGTTGATATTAAAGATACTATCAAAGGATTTAATATGATTATTGATGGTGAACTAGATCACTTGCCAGAAGCCGCTTTCAACCTTAAAGGTACTATTGAAGATGCAATTGAGGCAGGAGAAAAAATGTTGGCAGAAGCGTAATTAAGTTGGAAGTTAGAAGTTGGAAGTTGATAAACTTTATTTCCCACTTCCCACTTCCCACTTCTAACTTTAAAAATATGATTTTAGAAATAGTATCACCAGAAGCAAAATTATTTTCAGGCGAAATCACATCGGTTTCTGTACCAGGAATTGATGGGCATTTTCAGATGTTGAATAATCACGCACCAATAGTTTCCATACTTCAGAAAGGAATTGTGAAAATTACGGCTCCAAGTTTTTCTTTTAGCAAAGAATCAGAAAATTTATTTACTAAAGTAAATGATCAAAACGTTACACTAGCAATCAATTCTGGAACTATCGAAATGAAAGACAATAAAGTAATTGTTTTAGCAGACTAAGACAATTTCGATATAAAAACTAAAAGCCAAACAGCAATGTTTGGCTTTTTTTATTCCCCTCCATTGGAGGGGTGTCCGAAGGGCGGGGTGGTTTTGGCATTAGAAACTAATTTTATATAAAACGGAGCACGGGTTCCCGGCTAATCTCAGGAAACCTTAAAGTATATCAAGAAGCGGTATATATCATTACTAAATGAACCTGAACACCCTGATGGTTTACATCCATTTTTGCAGCATTCAACAAATGTGTTTTTGCAATAGCCATTTCCCCTAATCCGTAATGACCGAGTCCTAGCATATAATGACAATGAATTTGGTTTCGATACGTTAAATCATCCTCCCAAATTAACAAGTCAGGCAAGGATACAGCAAAATAATCCAGTTTTATCGTGTCGTCCAAATGCTTTTCTCCAAAAGAAATTAGTTTATTAAATCTAATATTGGCCTCAGTTTGCAAGCCTAATTTTAGCAATGCCAATCCTTGGTAGAATATTTTATCCGGTTTCTGATCATTGTAGAAAATTGCCGCTGCAGGTTCTGTATTTCCGTCTTTGGCTAATTTCCAATATGTAATGGCTTTCTCTATTTCCTCTAAACCTTCATGAGCACAACCCAACCAATAGTAGAAATCATTTTCCTGAGCTCCCGAAAGTTTGCCTTCGCCCAGATTGTTTGGGTATTCTAAACATTGTTTTAATAATTTTATGGCGGTTTCAAAATCATTTTTGATTAATAATTGTTTTGCCAATTCTACTCTTGCTAATTGATATTGGGCAGGTACTTTGCCCTCGCCACCTTCCCAAGGATGAAAAATTCGATTATCAATTAATTCAATTGCCTGTGAATACTTTCCAAGTTGATTGCACAAAGTAGCATATTCTAGATAAATATCATCACGTTGCTCCACCAAATTAAAGTGTTTTTCTAAAAACGCCAATCGCTCTGTATGGGGTTTACAAAGACGCTTGTACAATTGGTCCAATTCCATCAAGATTCGGGAATCGCTTGTATCCAAAAAGAACGCTTTTTCTAAACATTGAACGGCTTTATCTTCTTGATGTAGTTTATTGAAATAAGCCAATGATAAATTTCTCAATACAGTCGGGAATGTATCATCAATTGCTACTGATTTTTTCCAACAGGCAATAGCTTCAGGATATTGGCGCTTGTCATACCATAAATTTCCTAAATAATAAGGTGCTTTTGAATCATTTGGATTTACCTCTTGTGCCATTGTCAATGCAAGTATTGCCTCTAAACGGTTTGGAAAGCAATATTCTGGTGCGTGATTGGCGGCAGTTTCAAATATAGATTTTGATTCTCTTTTTGCTAAACGCAACGCCCAACCCATATAATAATACGTCATAGGTGTCGTTGGACAAACTTTGATACCTTCTCTCAGCAAACTTATTGCTTCGTCATACATACCTGCAGCTATATAATCTAATGCTATAATCTCATAATTATGTATTTCACCACGCATTAGCTGGTGCATTTCGTTAAAAACAGCAACCGAATTCAAAATCAAATAGTGTTCGAAACGACAACCAAAATTAAATAAATCAATTTTCAAAGAATCATCAATTAAAGCCAGAGCTTCTTTTTCATTTCCCAATTTACGCAAAACAGCCGTTTTTAAAACACGTGCTTTGTTGTTGTGCCAATTACGTACTAATGACTTATCAATTTCATAAAGCGCATCGGTTAAATTATCCTTTATGCAAGAAATCTGAGCACATCCAAAATATCCCGCATCTTGCATCGCGGCATTCCAACACGATTTATAAAAAGCATCATAAGCTTCCTTGTTTTTTCCTTGATACTGTAACGCAAGTCCCAAATTATATCGCGGTTCACCATCATAAGGATTCGGGTTCCGTTGCAATTGGGTATCGATTGCCGTCTGAAAATACTTTTCCGATTCGGCAAATTCCCCACGACGAAGCAACCAAAGTCCCATAGCATTATTGCTTCTCACATCTGATGGATCGCGCTTCAAGGCTTCCAGATAATAATCGGTGGCGCTATAGGTTGCGTGACGGTACTGTTCTAAATGTAAACCGGTGAGATACAATTGCTCACAAGTTGGCGTTTCTTCAGGAGAAAAAGCTGGTTTGGCAGGTTCTGGAGTTGGTTTTTTTTCCGCCTTTTCGGATTTTATGCTTAATAATTCTCGACCGTTTTCGGAATATACCACTAATTTTAAATCGATAAAAGCCGTATCGCCTACCAATATTTTGCCTTCAAAAACCTGTTCGGGACTTAAATTTATAGTTTCGTCAAAAAAACCTTCTAGCACTATTCTTGCATTTTTTTGGAGTGATGTTGCAAAAATCTTTATGATGGCTTTATCGTCTTCTTTATCTAGGTTTAAAAGTAAATCTTGTGAGGCATTTTTCACAACTCCTAGTTCGCGATACGGTAAAAAATATTGTGTAAATGTTTTTTCTTCATACGGTTGCATCCAACTGAAATCGGGTTGATTGTCGGTAAAAACGCCTGCCATCAATTCAATGTATGGACCATCCTCATCCGTTAGATTTCTGTCCCAAGCTTTTCCAAAATCACCATTTCCCCACGTCCATTGTTTCTTTCCGGGTGAAATATGATGATTGGCAACGTGTAGAACACCTGCTTTTGTATCATTTTCATAGCCTCCCACAAAATTAAATTCCGAATTGATCGCCATATACGATGTTGGAACAGGAATGTTTTTATAGTTCGAAATATCGACACCAGCAGAGTAATCTACTTTATAATACGTTCCTGTAGCAACTGGAAACGTTGACACATCTCTTTTTCCGTGGTCAAAAACCGCGTGAACATCAGGTGGAAAAACCGATTGATAATGCTCATTTACTGCCACAGCAGGATTAGCCCACCACAAAAAAGTTTGTGGAAAAGGGGTCGGATTGTATAGTTTTCCTTTAATTTCAAGATAGGCTTTTCCAGGATGTAATGTAAAACCTGCCATCCCTTTTTGGTGGAACATTTTTTCGTTTTCATTCACCCAAACAGTCACACTTTTATCGTCATTATTTTCTATAGTGTAGTCTACAGGAAGAAAGGTACTTGGACGATGATGTTGTGGCCAGTTAAACTCAATGCCACCCGAAATCCAAGGACCAGTTAACCCTACTAATGCTGGTTTGATTACTTGATTGTAATAAATAAAATGGCGATTTTTTATTTTGTCAAAAGCCATTTGCACACGACCGCCCAATTCAGGCAAAATCATTACTTTGATGTACTCATTTTCTAAAAAAACTGCTTTGTATTTTTTGTCCTGTTTTTCATCTTCAATTTTCTCTACAACAGGATACGGATACACCGATCCACTACTTCCTTGATACACTCTTTTTTCAAGAAATATTGGATTTTTTTCAGGTTTACCGATTTCATACGTAGGTATAATTACATCTTCTTGCCAAGCCGTAACACTCATTTTTAAATTTTTACAATTAATTATTTAATTAATTTTTTTATCGTTTCTGCCTCAACAGTTACGGCTGGATTAAAATTTTCACTTGCCATATACTTTTTCAAACTATACATCAGTTGTAGTGCCTCTGGACGGTTTTCCATATCTTGATTGAAGTCGATGCCAGAGATTAGCAATTTTCCTTTTCCTACTTTTACTTCAAACAAAAGGGCTAAGGAGCGATTTGTGAACCAATCATCAATTACTCGAACCATTGGTTTTATTTCTGACGAAATGGATTCAAGCATAATAGCGTTTGAATGACTCATAGCATCCCACCACTGCCAATTGCTATGATATTCAGTAGGAAATAAAGCTAATGCTTTGTCTTTTGGGTTACATAAAATACCCAAAGTATGAGGTTTTTGTCCACGCGACCAAGCTGTATTCCAAAAAATACTCGAAAAACCAATGCCAATTTCACCACCATATTCAGGCTTTAACGTTTCTTTTTTAAGGGTTAATAACACGGATCCTCCTTTTTCGAGAAATTTTTGAGTCAAGGCATCAAGTGAGGAAACCAATTTTATTTTTTCGGAATCTTTAATAACTTCTTTAATTGCTGGATAAACCCATATATCCCAGCTATTAGAGAACGAACCTACTGTAACTTCAAGGACAAGCTTTTCTGGATTTTTTATTTTAGAAAGTGGAACTGTAATTTCTCCTAGGGATGTACAATTCCCTAATTCAATATTAGTTTGAGCAAGATTTCCAGAGAATATGGTTTGTCCAGCGATAGTGCTTATTTTCCAGTTAGGAACAACTCCCATCAATGGCTTATCACCATAATGTGCCACTTCCACACTAGCAGAAAGGACTTCATTATTAGTATAAATATGTTTTTTTAAACGAACTAGTGGCACGGTAGAATTGCAAAAACGGCTGTATTCTTGTGGCGAAATATATCCTTTCTCTTCCCAAAAAGCGTCAAGAACACCAACTAATGCTGTTCCTTGTCCGGGGAAATCGTGAAGATCAAGTAACTGAAAACCGCCAAAATCTTTGGTGCGCAATGCGGCCTCAATATCTGCTTTATAACACAAAGCCTGTAATTTCCCTGAAGCAAGTAAAAAACTTTCTGCTAGCTGTTCCATTCCGTGTTCTTTTAGAGTTTCCTGAAATATTTCAAAGTTTTTTGCTCGAACAACACCAGTATATTTTGGAATTTCCTTGAAGTTTGGATACACACACCATTGTCCGATTTCGTGACTAACCATCGGTTGCGTGAATTTATTTGTATAATTCGACCAATCATAATTAGATGCTGGTGCTTTGCCATTTATAATACTGTTCAAACCTTTTCCCCAAAGTTGTATGCGTGGTTCGGGATTACTCAAAAAATCGTTAACAGCTAAATTTGGCCATCCTGCACCCGAAGTATAAATGCGTCTTGAATCTTGTTTTTTCCAAAAACTGACAAAAGCAGACAAAAACTTACCTTGCTTTTTGCCACCAGGTTCATTACCATAAGTCATCATACAAAAGGAGGGATGATTTCCATAAGTTTCAACCATTCGCTGGCTTTCTTCATATAGGTATTTATCAAAAGGTTTTCCGTCTCCAATGGTTGTTGACTCGTTTGCCCAAGAGGAACATTCGATTTGAAGATAGAAACCTGTTTGATCTGCAGCCTCAAAGGCAGCTTCTGGAGGACACCAAGAATGAAAGCGAAAATGATTCAGTCCGTGTGCTCTGGCTACATTGAATATACGGAGCCACTCCGCTTTATCAGTTGGCGGAAAACCCGTTTTAGGGAAAATGGCACATTCTAGTGTTCCACGTAAAAAGAGCGGTTTGCCATTCATCTGAAGCTGTTTTCCAACCGCTTTAATCTCACGCATACCAAAGGTAGTTTCAAACAAATCCATTGATTTTTTTGTTGAAATTTCTGCTTTAAGCGTATATAAATTGGGATGAAACTCACTCCATAATTTCACATTGTCCCCCATAGCATATTCTACAACCAGTGAATCTAATCCAGAAGCAACAGTCACTTTCAAGTTCTTTGACAAAACTTCTGTTATTCCTGATGCGGTTAAAACAATAGTTGCCTTTTGAGCTTTTTTTGTCAGGTTTTCGAGATGTATCTTAGCCGTTACAATTTTTGTCTGAATGTTTGGAAATAGTTGAATTTTTTTAATGGTAACCAATGGTTTTGCCTCCAAATAAAGTTTGCCCACCATACCGTTCCAATTGGTTTGAGTATGATCCGAGATGCTATGTGAATTTAATCCTGGGTCAATTGATTTGGTTCGATTGTCCACACAAATAGTAATGCGATGAATTCCGGGCGTAAGAACATCAGATAATTTATAAATATGTGGTGTACCTAATGAATTTCGCATACCCATTTCTTTGTCGTCAATCCAAAGGCGCGTTTCCCAATGGCAACGTTCTAGAAAAAGTTCGATGTTTTGATTTTTCCAGTTTTTTGGTATTACCACTTCTTTTTGATGCCAAGCAGCTCCAACATAATACTTTACAGATTGCAGCCAGAAAGGCATTTTTAGATTTCCGGCTACTCTATATTTTTCGTATTCTGGTTTTTTGTAAAAGGAACTATCAACAATTTGTCCTGTAAATTTAGTGTTCACGGTTAAATCATCTCCTTTGTCATTGGTAGCCATCGAACCAGGTAATTGAATTGTTTCTGGCAATTTTTTTGTAAACCAATATTCAGAAACGCCCTTGTCATTCGGGTCACTGGCAAATCTCCATTCCCCCGCCAAACTAATTTTTGATTGTGCGTGTAGCTTATTTATTGGAATTAAAACCAACGCTAACAATACTAAAACAATGTATTTTTTCATATTCTAAAAATTTATTTTACCAATTCATTTTCTATATCTTCCAAACTTTTGCCTTTGGTTTCGGGTAATTTCTTAAGAATAAACAAAAATCCTGAGAAGCATATCACAGCATAGAGCCAAAATGTTCCTGAAGCTCCGAACTCTTTATTTAAAAGAGGAAAAGTATAGGTTAGGATAAAGCAAGCAATCCATAAAGCAAAAGTAGCCAACGCCATAGCCGATCCCCGAATTTGGTTTGGGAATATTTCGGATAATATCACCCAGGTAACAGGAGCTAACGACATAGCATAAACCCCAATTCCCATTACTACCATCGTCAATACCGCTATTCCTTTTAACTCAAAATAAAAAGCACTCCCTAGAAGAATATAGATAATAGCAAGACCAATAGCGCCAAAAAGCATTAGCTTTTTGCGTCCCCATTTGTCAACTGTAAACAGGGCTACCAAAGTAAATAGTAAGTTGACACTTCCTGTTATGACAATATTAAATAAGGTGTCACTAACCCCATATCCAGCCGCCTTGAAAATTTCATCTGCATAATTAAAAACGATATTGATGCCACACCATTGTTGAAAAACAGCCAACACTACACCAATAACTAATACATTTCGGTACTTTAATTTAAGTAAAGCTTTGAAATTTACTTTTTCAGAAACGTTGTCTAAAGTTGCTTGTATATTTTTCATTTCGTTTTTAGCATATTCTTCACCTCCAATTTTTTTCAAAGTAGGGAATGCTTTATCTTGTTTTCCTGCTTTGATTAACCAACGAGGACTTTCAGGAAGCGTAAAAACAAGAATAAAGAAAATTATTGACGGCACAGCACACGCAAAAAACATCCATCGCCAGCCCATTTGTCCATTCCACGAAGCCCGAATGAACTCCTCTGTCACTCCGTCTGGAACATTTTCGGCAATCATAAGATTGATGACCTGCGCGGCGAGAATACCAATAACAAGGGTCATTTGATTTAATGATACAAAACGTCCTCGTAAATGGGAAGGCGCTACTTCGGCAATATACATTGGCGAGAGTGCTGAGGCAAGTCCAATACCAACACCTCCAATTATTCTAAAAACAACAAATAAAACATAAGTTGACGCCAAACCTGTACCCAACGATGCTATGGTAAATAAAAACGCCGAAAATAATAATGGCCATTTTCGCCCAAACGTATCACTGATTATTCCGGATACAACAGCTCCTATAATACAACCAACCAAAGCAGAACTCATAGCCCAAGCCTGAAGGTTTGTCGAAGTAGTGATGTTGAAATACAGTTCATAAAAAGGTTTTGCACCACCAATTACTACCCAGTCATAACCAAAGAGTAATCCGCCCAATGCCGAAACCATCGAAATCGTTAGTAAATAAGTATTGTTAAATTTTTTCATTTAGATTTAATTTAAAACTTTCATTACAAATAAAAGTAATTTTTCGAATCATTTTAATAAACTATTGTGTAAAATATATGGATTATATTACTATTTTTTAAAGAGGAAACGAAAAAACTGTTATTTTTGGAAATAGTTAAAATCGAATTATACTATGGCACGAATTAAAAGCGGATTTACAGGAGAACGTGCTATTGTTTTACCTTCTTCAATAATTGAAGAGTATAAAAATACAGACTTAGGCTCATTATTACACATCACAGATATAGGGTTTTACCCCAAAGCAACTTTCCATTTTCGAAGGAGATTAAAGGAAGAAGTATCTCAATATGTTTTAATATACTGTATCGAAGGGGAAGGTTGGTTTGAAATAAACAATCAAATTCAAAATGTAATTGCCAATCAGGTCTTCATTTTGCCAAAAGCTGAAACCCACTCTTATGGAAGTAATAGTAAAAAACCATGGACTATTTATTGGATTCATTTTGATGGCGAAAAAGCAGCGTTTTTTGCAGAAAGTTTTCTTAAACCCGTATTAATTTTACCTGAAAAAGATTCTAGGATTGAAGACCGACTTAAGTTGTTCGAAGAAATTATCGCAACGCTTAAAAACGGATATAGTAAAAGTAATCTTGATTTCAGTGTTACTTCATTGTTTTATTTATTAGGGTCATTAAAGTATTTAGGGACGTATCGTGCAAGTAGTAGTCTTAATCAAAAACACCTACAAAACGCAATCGTCGAAGATGCTATTCATTTTATGCGTGAAAATGTAAGAAAACGAATTACCCTGAAAGAAATAGCCCATTATGTTGGATTTTCCCCTTCGCATTTTTCGGGTTTATTTCAACGAAAGACGGGGCATTCTCCTCTAAATTACTTCATTCAGCTAAAAATTCAAGAAGCCTGTCATCAACTCGATTTTTCTGATATGAAAATTAATCAAATTAGCATGTTGGTCGGTTTTGACGATCCATTATATTTTAGCCGAATTTTTTCTAGGATTATGGGGAATTCTCCCAGTGAATATCGAAAAAAGAAAAAGGGATAATATTAATCAATATCTATTGCTAAAATCATTTTCAATTCGTGTTTTTGCTCCCGATGCTTCGGGAAGCAAATCCGTTGCATCTCCGTGCCCTATTTTATACATTAAATCAATAACTTTGCCTTTATGAAGTTTCCAAAAAATCTCTCTGATAAACTGGAAATCCGTAAGCAAAACAATGCTCTGCGGAAATTACCTTTGTCCAATGATTTAATCGATTTTGCTTCCAACGATTACATAGGGTTTTCAAGAAACAAAGCCATTTTTGATGCCACACATCAGTATTTAATTGATAATGTAATCATTCAAAACGGAGCAACAGGTTCCCGATTATTATCAGGAAACCACAAAGTATATCAAGAAGCGGAAAATTTTATTTCAAAATTCCATCAAGCTGAATCGGCGTTAATTTTCAATTCGGGTTATGATGCCAATGTGGGGTTTTTTAGTTCCGTTCCGCAAAAAGGAGATTTGATTTTGTACGATGAATTGTGTCATGCTTCAATTCGTGATGGAATCCAACTTTCAAATGCCAAATCGTATAAGTTTAAACACAATGATTTCGAGGATTTAGAAAAACTTATCCAACGTTGTCAGACTGAGCAAGCCAGCACTGAGCGAAGTCGAAGTGTCGAAGTCTATATCGTTACTGAATCCATATTCTCAATGGACGGCGATACGCCAAACCTCGAAGAGCTAACACAGCTTTCAGAAAAACACAATTGTCATTTGGTAATCGACGAAGCCCATTCACTTGGTGTTTTCGGAATTGTAGGTCAAGGATTAGTTCAACAATTGGGTTTACATAATCATGTTTTTGCCCGAATAATGACTTTTGGCAAAGGATTGGGCTGTCACGGTGCAGCAATTGTGGGAAGTCAAGAGCTAAAAGAATATTTGGTCAATTTTTCCCGCAGTTTTATTTATACCACAGGACTTTCGCCCCATTCCGTTGCTGCGATTTTGATAGCATACCAACATTTGTCAATGGAAAAAGAAAGTATAGAACGTCTTAGAGAAAACATCATTCATTTCAATCAAGAAAAGAATTTGTTGGGTTTGAAGCCTATGTTTGTAAGAAGCAAATCTGCCATTCAAAGTGCTATTATTCCTGGTAATCAAAACGTAAAATCCATTGCCAATAAAATTCAAGAAAAAGGGTTTGATGTAAAAGCCATTTTGTCGCCAACAGTTTCCGAAGGTCAGGAACGGTTGCGGTTTTGTTTGCACAGTTACAACACCAAAGAAGAAATTTCGGAAGTATTGAATTTGTTGAGTACTTTTGTTTTTTAGTCCGCTACATCCCTGTCAGGGTTTGGAACCCTGACAGGGGGTAAACATCATTAAAAATATGAAACTATTTATAACAGGAATATCAACCGATGTAGGCAAAACCATTGCCTCCGCCATTATTGTCGAATCACTTCAAGCCGATTATTGGAAACCCATTCAAGCAGGAGATTTGGACAATTCCGATAGTCATAAAATCAAAAAGTATATTTCGAATGATGGTCATCCTGAGCGCAGTCGAAGGACAGTTATTCACGAAAACAGCTATAAGTTGAATACACCTGCAAGTCCTCATTTTGCTGCCGAAATGGACGGGATTACAATTGATTTAAAAAACATCAAAGAACCCAATCCCGATAGCTATCGGGACGAAAATCATTTGGTTATTGAAGGAGCGGGAGGAATTTTTGTTCCAATAAATGATATGGATTGCGTTATTGATTTAATCCAAAAAGACTATAAAGTAATCGTCGTTTCCAGACATTATTTAGGAAGTATCAATCACACTTTATTAACCATCGAAGCACTAAAAAACAGAAAAATAAACATTGCAGGAATTATTTTCAGTGGCGACGATTCCGATAGCTATCGGAACAAAGCCTCAGAAGCTATAATTTTGAATAAATCAGGCATAAATTGTATTGGAAGAATCGAACAAGAACCCTATTTTGACCAAAACGTTATAAAAGAGTACGCCGATTTGTTTCGGGAGAATTTGTTGGAACTTCAATAGCAATTTCAATTACAATGGCAAAAATCAATTTCAATATATAATCTGAAATCAAAAATCGTTAATCTGCAATCAGAAATCAAATGAACCTAACCGAAAGAGACCAAAACCACCTTTGGCATCCTTACACCCAGCACAAAACTTCAAAACCTCCCATTGCTATTGTGCGAGGAGAAGGGGCATTGCTTTGGGACGAAAATGGTAAAGAATATATTGATGCGATTGCTTCTTGGTGGGTGAATCCATTCGGACATTCTAACACGATTATTGCCGAAGCGATTTATAAACAATTAACAACTTTAGAACACGTTCTTTTTGGTGGATTTACGCACGAGCCAGCCGTTTTGCTTTCGGAAAAACTGATGGAAATTTTACCTAAAAACCAACAAAAGCTATTCTTTTCAGACAATGGTTCCACTGCCGTTGAAGTGGCAATAAAAGTAGCTTTGCAGTATTTTTATAATAATGGAGAACAGAAAACTACCATTATTGCTTTCGAAAACGCTTTTCACGGCGATACTTTTGCGGCAATGGCGGCCAGCGGAATTTCTTTTTTTACCGAAGCGTTTAAAGGAATGTTGATTGATGTTATTCGGATTCCAGTTCCCATAAAAGGGCAGGAAGAAGCTAGTTTCAACGCTTTGGCGGAAGCCATAAAAAACAATATTTGTGCCGGATTTATCTTTGAACCACTAGTTCAAGGTGCTGCTGGAATGGTGATGTATTCACCTGAAATATTAGATAAATTAATACTATTTTGTAATAAAAATAATGTCCTAACCATAGCCGATGAGGTGATGACTGGTTTCGGGAAAACAGGAAAAACATTTGCTTGCGATTATTTAAACAATAAGCCTGATATAATGTGTTTGTCGAAAGCCTTGACAGGCGGAACGATTCCTATGGCGATTACCACTTTTACTCAGAAAATTTTCGATGCTTTTTATGATGATGACATCAATAAAGCGTTGTTTCACGGACATACTTTTACTGCAAATCCCACGGGTTGTGCAGCGGCTTTGGCGAGTTTGTCCTTGTTGCAAACTCCAGAAATGCAGGACAATATTATTCGGGTAAACAAAAGCCATTTGGACTTTCAAGAACACATCAAAACCCATCCTAAAGTCGCCACAACCCGCGTTTTTGGAGTTATATTTGCCTTAGAAATAAAAACTGAAAGTTCCGAAAGTTATTATGGAACCATGCGCAATAAACTGTATGATTTCTTTATCGAGAACGGAATAATTCTGAGACCAGTTGGTAATATTGTTTACATTTTGCCACCTTACATCATCACCGACGAACAATTGCAAAAAGTGTATGAAGTGGTCAAAAAAGCATTGGAAATGGTTTGAAGCTTAACCACAATCCCGATAGATCTCGGGACACAAAGAAGGCACTAAGAACACTATTTAAATTAAACTTAAATGACCTTATATGGTAAAAAAATCCGTTCAAATTTGTGTCATCTGCGTGCCATTTTTTTACGACCTTTGCACCAAAATTAAAAGTTTTGCCAAAAATTATCTCTATAACTTCCATAGCCTCCATTTCTCCTTTGGGCAATGACCCGAAGACGATTTGGGCAAACTACAAAAACACGAATCATTGTTTTACACCTCGTTTTTTAGACGGAAAATCGACATTTGTCGCCCAACTTGATGATGATTCAAATGCTGAAATTCAAGCCTTAAAACAATCCGACATCAAGTACAAATCACTAGACAAAACGGTTTTGTATGCTATGGCTGCTTCTCGCAAAGCCATACAAAATGCAGGTTGGAATAAGGATGCTGTTTTTGGTATTAACATTGGTTCCTCTCGTGGTGCCACTGATTTATTTGAAAAACACCATCAGGAATATTTAGAAACGGGCAAAGCCCAAACTTTAGCATCGCCAACGACCACTTTGGGAAATATTTCGTCATGGGTGGCTCATGATTTACAAAGTTCAGGCCCTGAAATTTCACATTCTATCACCTGTTCTACGGCTTTACATGCGCTACTTAATGGCGTGGCGTGGCTTAGAGCAGGGATGGCTGACAAATTCCTAGTTGGAGGAAGCGAAGCACCCTTGACTGACTTTACGATTGCCCAAATGCGGGCATTAAAAATTTATTCGAACCTAGATGAGCGTGAGCCTGAGCTTGCCGAATGGCCTTGTCTTGCTTTAGACTTAGAAAAAACGCAAAACACCTTGATTCTTGGCGAAGGAGTTGCTGTGTGTTGTTTGGAAATGGGCAAAAAAGAAAATGCACTAGCCTTCGTTGAAGGCATTGGTTATGCCACCGAAATTTTGGAACACAACATATCCATTTCGGCAGAAGCGACTTGTTTCCAAAAATCGATGCGAATGGCTTTGAAAGATACTGATTTATCTGATGTTGATGTCATTGTGATGCACGCTCCAGGAACAAAAGCAGGGGATTTAACTGAATATAAAGCCATTCAAAAAGTGTTTGGTAATAATTTACCCGAGTTAACCACCAACAAATGGAAAATAGGGCACACCTTTGGGGCATCGGGAATATTGAGTATCGAAATGGCGATTTTGATGCTGCAACACCAGGAGTTTATTGGTGTTCCTTATCTAAACCCTGTCAGAGTTTGGAACTCTGACAGGGTTATCAAGAAAGTTTTGGTCAACGCTGTCGGTTTTGGCGGCAATGCCGTGAGTGTTTTGTTGGGAATTTAACCACAAATTATTTTTTCAGCCACAGACCTGTCTGCCGATAGTCAGGTTCACACAGATTAAACCGATTGACACAAATAATGGAATATCAATTCTCATTAGAAACAAACAGAAAAAATCCGTTTTTACCTGCCTGTCGGCAGACAGGTCTGTTTAAATCCGTGTCTGTCATCTCGAGCGTAGTCGAGAGGTGTGTGCCAATTCTCTAATTCCCCCTTTGGGGGCTAGGGGGCTAATTCTTTCACTTTATCATACACCAGATTACTTTCGAAACCTTTTCGCAATAAATAATCACAAAACTTTTTTCGTTTTTTTAAAGCATTGGTTTCTCGCATCGATTCCCAATTTCGTTCTGCCAACGCATGAAAAGTGTCCAGATATTCCTCAGGGGTAATTTCTTGGAGGGCTTTATTAATGAGGGATTGGGTTATTTTTTTGAACTTCAGTTCGTTGGCAATCCTGATTTTTCCCCAGTGTTTGATGCGGTGTTTTCCTCGGGCAAAACTACAGGCAAAACGTTCTTCGTTCAGGAAATTTTCAGTAATAAGGTGCACCATAATTGTGTCAATTTCTTCGGAATCCATTTTCATGCTGCGCAACTTGGCTACCACCTCTTCGTGACAGCGTTCTTGATAGGAACAAAAATATTCTATCTTTTGGATGGCTTCTTTTTGGGAGGAAATAGGTTTCATGGGCAATTTTTTTCAAAATTATTTTTCAGGGTACAAAAATACAAAGCCAATAATAACCGCAATTTAACAGATTTAGAGACTTTTCGCCGATTTTATTTTAAGTTTCCCTTAAAATTTCCTAATTTGCAAGCATTATATACTGTTTATTTACAACATTTTAGGATGTAATTAGAAATAGTTAACCCCAAACGAACCCGTTTTATTGAAATGATTCAAAACAAAACATATTTTTTAAAATTCTGGGAATAGAAAAAGCAATATCATGAAGCAAAAATACTCAAATTTAATATATAATAAGGCATCAACATTAAAGCTTCGGATAGGGTTTTTTATGTTGTTGAGTTTGTTTTTTGTCGGCAATGCTTTTGGGCAAATTACATATACATGGAATGGTGGTACAAGTACTGCTTGGAATAATACTGCAAACTGGACTAAATCTAGTGGTACAAGTACTCCTGGAACGTTTGCAACAGATATTGTAATTATTCCAACAACAGGTATTAACCAACCTACACTTAGTACCGCATTAGCTACAAACATTGCTTCGTTAACATTTACAAGTACAACCGCAGCGACATTAACAATTACTGGTGTAACTTTAAATGTTACTGGTGCTGTGACTTTGAATAGCTCTACAGTTGGCACAGCTGCTATCATAACAGGAACTGGAACTTTATCTTGTGCAAGTTTGAATGCTGGTACCTCGACTGGGAATAACGCTATGAATAATGGTATTACAACTTCTATGACGAGCTCCATTACTACATTAAATGTAACAGGTCAGATAACTATAGTTTCCAACCATACCTCTTCAAATGGTGGAAGGCAAAATCAAGCAACATTCACTCAATCAGGCGGTACTGTTACTGCAGCTGGTATTACAACAACTAATACAGATGCTACAAACATTTCAACGTACACAACTTCAGGTACAACCCCTACTCTTAATTTAAGTGGTACATCATCAATAACTGCAACAGGAACTAGTATATTAACTTTAAATGCTACTGGTGCAACTGTAAATTACACAGGTGGTGCACAAAATGTATATGCAACAACTTACAATAATTTAACATTGTCAGGAAATGGTGCTAAAATAATAGCTACAGGAACTTCGGCTTCCGGTTTGATGACAATCACAGGAACTGCAACGGCATCTATTGGTGACGGGTTGAATCTTTCAGTCGGTAGTTTGAATTTGAATGGAAATGGTGCAAACAGTGGTACCTGGGGTTCTACTACTGCCACAACTGCAACCTACAAAACCAATACTTATTTTGCGGCTACAACAGGAAATTTGACTGTTTCAACTAGTAAAGCTTCTACGCCAACAGTTACACCAACAGTTGGAACATATATTTACAGTGGTAGTGCCCAAGGGCCCAATGCTGCAACCAATACCGGAACTGGTGTAGTTACTTACAGTTATTCTGGTACGCCAAATACTGGAACATTTACAACGGGTACAACATTACCAACAAATGCAGGAACATACTTTGTAACAGCAACAGCAGCAGCGAGTGTTGATGGTTTCTGGAATGCAGCGAGTTCAAGTGCAACAGCGTTTACAATCAATAAAGCCACCCCAACGGCTACATTAGCAGTAAGCAATTCACCAGCGATTTATTCGGGTTCAGCCCAAAGTGCCACAGTTTCTATATCTGCGAGTTCAGTAGCAGGATCAGTAAGTTCAATTTTAACAGGTGGATTAGCCACACAAACAGCGGCAGGAACCTATGTAGTAACGGCTAGTTTTGTGCCAACGGACAGTGCCAATTACAATACCTTAACATTACAATCAGCAGGGAATTTCGTTATCAATAAAGCCACGCCAACGGCTACATTAGCAGTAAGCAATTCACCAGCGACCTATTCGGGTTTTGCACAAAGTGCTACAGTATCCATTTCTGCTAGTTCAGTACCGGGAGCAGTAACTACCATTTCAACAGGAGGCGCTGCAACACAAACAGCAGCTGGAACTTATGCAGTAACGGCTAGTTTTGTACCGACCGATACGGCTAATTACAATACCTTAACATTACAATCAGCAGGAAACTTTGTTATCAATAAAGCCACTCCAACGGCAACTTTAGCGGTATCAAATTCACCAGCCACTTATACAGGATCTGCTCAAAGTGCTACAGTAAGCATTTCCACTAGTTCAGTACCGGGAGCAGTAACAACAATTTCAACGGGAGGATCAGCCACACAAACAGCGGCAGGAACCTATGCAGTAACGGCTAGTTTTGTACCGACCGATACGGCTAATTATAATACGCTAACATTACTATCGGCAGGGAACTTTGTTATCATCGCTGCTGATCCTACTTCGGCAACAGCAAGTGTTGCCACAATATGTATTGGAGCAATTACAACACTTAGTCTGAATGGCGGTGGTGGTGAAACTGCTGCTCTTGTAAAATGGTATACTGGTTCCTGTGGGGGAACAGTTGTAGGAACAGGAAATGGGCTTTCCGTTTCCCCCACCACAACCACTACTTACTATGGGCGCTATGAAGGGGCACTATATACTACTAATTGTGCTTCGGTAACAATATCGGTAATACCTACCGTTGGAACGCCAAGTACCCCAACACCATCGGCAAGTACAATTTGTCAAGCGAGTGCCAATACAACATATACTACATCAGCTACCAATGCCACAAGTTATACTTGGAGTGTAACAGGTTCAGGAAACACAATATCAGGAACTGGTACTACAGGAACAGTAACTTGGGCAGTAGGATTTAGTGGTTCTGCAACCGTAAGCGTAGTAGCCAATGGCTGTAATGGACCATCGGCATCGGCATCTAAAACTGTAAACGTGACCCCAACTGTTGGAACGCCAAGTACACCAACACCATCGGCAAGTACAATTTGTCAAGCGAGTGCCAATACAACATATACCACATCAGCTACTAATGCG
>JANMZS010000034.1:0-9425 GCA_031383535.1 Flavobacterium sp. | reverse complement strand
CTACTATTTTTCCTCCTTATTTTGTTGCTGGTGCGGTTTTCTCTGGTTTTGCCATGGTAAATACCTTGCTTATCATTATGAGAAAAGTATCAAATTTAGAAGCTTACATTACCATTCAAAAATGCGTATTGCTCATATTCTACACCAGAATACCAAGCAACAAAAAGCTCAGTGATATAGGCAACCCCAACAATAGAACCTGTAATCATGATTACAATGTTCATCAATTCGATATGTTGAATGGTAATGTAAGCTTCTAAATTTGATACTTTTCTCATAATGATAAGCAAGGTATTTACCATGGCAAAACCAGAGAAAACCGCACCAGCAACAAAATAAGGAGGAAAAATAGTAGTATGCCATCCTGGAATTACTGAGGTAGCAAAGTCCATCGATACAATGGTGTGTACAGAAAGTACAAGGGGTGTAGCTAAACCTGCTAAAACCAAAGATACTTCTTCAATGCGTTGCCAGTCTTTTGCTCTACCGCTCCAACCAAAACTCAATATTGAGTATATTTTTTTATTAAAAGGCGTCACTGCTCTATCTCTAATCATAGCAAAATCGGGCAATAAACCTGTCCACCAGAAAACTAAAGACACCGAAAGATAAGTTGAAATTGCAAATACATCCCAAAGTAAAGGAGAGTTAAAATTCACCCAAAGAGAACCAAATTGATTGGGTATTGGTAAAACCCAATACGCTAACCAAGGACGTCCCATGTGAATAATTGGAAATAAACCTGCTTGAATTACAGAGAAAATTGTCATCGCCTCTGCAGAACGGTTAATTGCCATTCTCCATCGTTGGCGAAATAATAAAAGTACGGCAGAAATCAAAGTTCCAGCGTGACCAATACCAACCCACCAAACAAAGTTGGTGATATCCCAAGCCCAACCTACTGTTTTATTTAAACCCCAGGTTCCAATTCCTGTAGAAATAGTGTAAATAATACAGCCCATTCCCCATAGAAATGCCGCTAATGCTATTGAAAACACTATCCACCATTGTTTGTTTGCCTTACCTTCTACAGGTGCTGCAACATCCACTGTTACATCATGATATGACTTATCACCTATAACTAAAGGTTTTCTAATACTTGAATCGTATATATGAGACATAATTTAAATTAAGATTTTAGATTTAAGATTTAAGATTTTAAAAAACCTCATTTCTTACATATCTACATTATTTTACAATTATTAATAATTCCAATATTTTCCACTTTCTACTCCCTCCCTTTGGGGAGTCCCGAGGCTTCGGGAGGGGTGGGCTTTACGTATTTCTAACTCTAACGTGATAGAAGACATTTGGTTTTGTACCAACATGTTCTAATAAATGATACATTCTTTCTTCTTCTACTAACTTAGCCACTTGACTATCTTTATCATTTACATCACCAAAAATCATGGCCCCCGTTGTACAAGCACTTGAACAAGCTGTTTGGAATTCACCATCAACTATTACTCTTCCCTCGTTTTTAGCGGCTAGAATAGTGGCTTGTGTTTTTTGAATACACATAGAACATTTTTCCATAACTCCACGAGAACGGACATTCACATCTGGATTTAACACCATACGTCCTAAATCATCATTCATGTGGAAATCAAACTCGCTATTTTTATTGTATAAAAACCAGTTGAAACGACGTACTTTATACGGACAGTTATTTGCACAGTAACGAGTACCCACACATCTATTATATGCCATTTGGTTTTGTCCTTGGCGACCGTGTGATGTTGCTGCTACTGGACAAACTGTTTCACATGGTGCATGATTACAGTGTTGACACATCACGGGCTGAAAAGAAACTTGAGGATTATCACCCGCTTTTTCCATTTCATTAAAAGTCGATAATGAACTTGATAAACCTGCAATATTTTCTTTTCTTTCATTATCTCCAGCAAAAGTATCTTCTGAAGAATAATACCTATCAATACGCAACCAGTGCATATCACGACTTCTTCTGATTTCAGATTTACCAACAACAGGAACGTTATTTTCGGCATGACACGCAATCACACATGAACCACAACCCGTACAAGCATTTAAGTCAATCGAAAGGTTAAAATGATGCCCGATAGAACGATCAAAATTTTCCCATAAATTTACTGATGTCGCTTTTACTTCTTTATGGTCTAAAGAAACCATTGGTTGCTCATTCCAAAATTCTGCATCTTTGGTATTGAATATTTCTAAAGTAGTTTCTTTAATAATATCGCCTCTACCCATCAATGTTTTTTGACCTTGAACACAAGCAAACTCATGTTCTCCATCTGCTTTAGCTAATGTAACGGATTGTACATTATTAAAACCTTTGTATAAAGAATAGGCATTTATACCTACCTGCATTTCTTCTTTTAAAGCGACACTTTTTCCATATCCTAAAGCCAAACCTATTGTTCCAACGGCTTGTCCTGGTTGAACAATTACGGGAACATTTTCAAGAGTTACTCCATCAGCAGTAGTGATATTAGCGTAACTACCATTCAAGCCTCCATTTGCAACAATTTCATTTGATAATTTTAATTGTTTAGCGTCTGCATTCGAAACTGTAACATAATTATCCCAAGAAACTCTTGTAATTGGATCTGGAAATTCTTGCAACCAAGGATTGTTTGCTTGTTGACCATCGCCTAATCCTGTTTTGGTATATAAAACTAATTCTAAACCTGCACTAGGTTTTGATTGAGCTAATACACTAGCAGCAGCAGTATAATCTGCTGATCCTCCTGAAAGAGATGGTATAGTTCCAACAAAAATACCATCATGCAACACTTTATTCCAAGTAGAACCTGAGGCATTTACTGCAATATTTGATTTTAAATAATCATAAAGAGTTCCAGCAATTCCAGTTAATGATAATAAAACATCTTGAAATTGTTTAGTGTTAAATAACGGACGAATAGTTGGTTGCGTTAATGCGTAAGTACCTTTTGTAATGCTAACATCGCCCCAAGATTCTAGATAATGAGGAGCTGCTGCTGCAATAGTGGTAAGCAAGGCTGTTTCGTCTTCTTTTAAAGAAAATGAAGCCGATAATTTAACTTTTTTCAAACCATCAACAAAATCTTTTGAGTTTGGTAAAGAATATACTGGATTAACACCACTCATAATCAAAGTATGAACGCTTCCGGCTTTCATATCTGAAACTAATTGAGCTACTTTTTGGTTAGATCCTTTTCTGATTTGTCTTGTTCCAAGGGTTGAAAAAGACGCACTAGCTAATTTTTGGTTAATAGCCAAAACTAATAATTGAGCGTTTTTATCTTGAATGCCAGAAACTAAAACTCCTTGACTCCCAGCAGCTTTTAACTGTTGAGCCGCTTTAGTTACTTCAGCTTTTACTTTTGAATCCAAAGTTACTGGAACAGAAGCTCCCACAACAGTATTGTATATAAGAACTAATGCTTGTTTTTGATTCGCAGTTGACATCGGCAAACGCTTATCGGCAGCAGCACCAGATAAAGTCATATTAGCTTCCAATTGAAAGTGACGTGACATTTTTCCATTTCTAGGAATTCTTCCTTGTGCATATCCTGAGTCATAACTACCCCCTTGCCAATCGCCCAAGAAATCGGCTCCTACAGAAACAATTAATGAGGCTTTTGAAAAGTCATAATCAACCAAAGCTCTTTCGCCATACACCGTTTCAAAAGCATCTAAAGCTTCAGATTCGGAAACTGCATCATAAACTACGTGTTTTGCATTTGGATTTTTAGCAATGAAATCAGCAATTAACTTTTCAGTCGAAGGACTTGCTAAAGTATTGGTCAAAAGAACTACTTGTCCTCCTTTAGCTTTGGCATCAGCCAAACTTGCTTTTATTTTTGAATCAACATCGTTCCATGATGTATTTTTTCCTGATATTTTTGGCTCTTTCAAACGTGTGCTATCATACAAAGACAATATCGAAGCATGAACTCTTGCATTTGCAGCAAATTTAGCACCTGCTATAGTATTATTGTCAATCTTAATAGGGCGACCTTCACGAGTTTTGACTAAAAGATTGGCGAAATCGAAACCGTCAAAAACCGAAGTTGCATAATAATCTGCAATTCCAGGTATGATTTGTTCTGGCTGTAAAACGTAAGGAATCGACAGATGAACAGGCCCTTCACAAGCTGCAAGTGTAGCTGCTGCAGTACTAAATCCAACGTACTTTAAAAAGTCACGACGTGTTGTTGATGAGGATGATAAAGCATCATTATTTCCTAAAAATTCGTCCGTAGGAATTTCTTCAACAAATTCGTTATTTCTAAGCGCCTCAACAATAGAACTATTTCCGTCTAGTTCTTCAACACTTTTCCAGTATTTTTTGTTTGATGACATATTCTATATAAATATTAGCTTCTTAATTTTTTTGTTTCAAGTTTCTTTTGTTTCAAGTTTCTTTTGTTTCAAATTGCAACAACCTGAAACGTTAAACTTTAAACTTTTTTAATAGTGGCATTTTCCACATTCTAAACCACCCATTTGTGCTGCAGTTAGCTTGTCAACACCATATTTTTTGGAAAGTTGTTCGTGAATTTTGGTGTAATATTCGTTACCTTCCATTTTCACATCTGTTTTTCTATGGCAATCAATACACCATCCCATTGTTAATGGAGAAAATTGTTTCATAATTTCATAAGTCTGAACAGGCCCGTGACATGTTTGACATTCGATTCCAGCAACTTTAACGTGCTGTGAGTGATTGAAATATACAAAATCTGGCAAGTTGTGAATACGAACCCATTTAACAGGTTGTGTTTTTCCAGTATATTTTTGAGTGGACTGATCCCAACCTACAGCTTTGTATAGTTTTTGAATTTCGCCATCGTAGAAAGATTTTGAATAATCGGCTGTTGCAGTAGTATCTGAAACTTCGGCAATATTTTTATGACAGTTCATACATACATTTAAAGAAGGAATGTTTGAATGTTTTCCTACTCGTGCTGCTGAGTGACAGTAGTTACAATTAATACCATTGCTTCCAGCATGTATTCTGTGTGAATAATGAATTGGCTGGATTGGCTCATAATTTTGATCAACCCCAATTTGCATTAAATACCCATAAACAAAATACCCACTTGCTAATAATAAAAATATAGACGTAACCAATACTAAGAATTGATTGTTTACAAATGCTTTCCAAATAGGTGTTGTTGGTGCTTTTGGAGCGACAACAATTCCGTTTGCAGCAGCTACTTTCTTTAACACCTTATTTACTAACAATAGCATAGCAATAAGTATTGCCATTACTAAAATCAAAGCCCCAAGAATGATATTACTAGAAATTCCACTTTCTGACGAACTTGATCCTGAAGCGGAACCACTATTAGGCGCAGGAGCAACAACTTCTGCTTTAGGCTCAGAGGTGTATGCTATAATATTATCAATGTCTGCCTCTGACAATTGAGGAAAAGCAGTCATTACGGATTGATTGTTTTCGGCAAACAATTTTACTGCAGCTGCATCTCCCGATTTAATCAACTCAGAGCTATTGTGAATCCACTTATAAAGCCAAGCCTTATCGTGTTTAGCCGCAACACCTCTCAACATAGGGCCAGTTGCTTTCGCATCTAGTTTATGACATGCAGCACAGTTTGCGTTAAAAAGTTCTTTACCTATTGTTGCATCACCACCGCTTGTAGCAGCTGGAGCAGCAGCAACTGTAGTGGCTGCCATAGTGCCTGCGGCTGGAGTTGCTTCTTGCGCAAATGAAGTTAAGGAAATACTTAAAATAAAAGCTAAGCCTAAATATAATTTCCTTGAAATCGAATTATGGTTACCCACCTTTTTCATATTATTATGTGATTATCTACTAAAATTGGCATAGTTTAAAATTCAAATAGCAATTAAATTCATGACCGCTATTTCAAAACTCGCACAAAAATACAATACTAAGAACTATTCTCAAAATCTTAAAATAGTCTTAAATATAATTTATACCTATTCTAAATAGTAAGTTTTAGTAAGTTTCTGTTTAAATTACTATTTTTGCTTAAAAACCAACTCATTATGAGAATTCTAAGAATTTTTAAAATATTAATTACCTGTTTCTTGGTTGCATCTTCTGTTTCAAAAATTAATGCTCAAGACCAAAATAGTGAACTAATTCAAAATCCAAAATTTGAACAATTACTGAATGAAAAAAGAAAAATAAACCCTTCTATAATTGTAAATGATTACTATAAAATACAAATTTTTAGCGGAAGTAGTGAATCAGCAAAAAAAAAATTAACCGAATTTAGGCAAGAATTTAAGACTGTAGAAGCTACAATTGTATTCAACACTCCTAATTATAAAGTTTGGGTTGGAAATTTCAAAACTCGTCTCGAAGCCGAAAGAAACTTAATTGAAATTAAAAAGAAATTTGACAATGTGTTGTTGATAAAACCGAGTAGATAAATATTAACTTTTCATAGGTGTAAATTTTATTTTTCAGCGGTCACATACGGTATCGCTTTATTCCATTGGTGTTTACTTACGCAAACTTCTTATTAATCGCGATTAAATATTAATAAAAAAGCAACTCCAATTGGATTGCTTTCTTTGTTTCTTGACTCTTTTTTCTAGTTACAGAATGCGCTATTTAACTCAGGAAAATTTAGAGTATATCTTGTATCGGCGCAAGTAACTTATTTTTTTAAACTTTCTGCAATTAAATCATCCAAATTTTCGAGAGAAATATGAAAATCTGGATACACAAAATTTCCATTTTTATCGATTATAACTTTAGACGGAATGCTCTCAATTTTATACTTTGAAACGATTTCATCTTTGAAATCATATAAAACATTAAAAGAATATTTATTATCCGTTATAAACTTTGAAACTTTTAATTGTGTTTCTTTTGGCTCTCCTTTTTCCCAAACATTCATAAACAAAAATACCACATTCTCATTTTTATATTTTGTTACCAATTCCTGCATTCCTGGAAACGAAGCGCGACAAGGACCGCACCAAGTTGCCCAAAAATCTAGAACCACCACTTTGCCTAAATAATCAGATAATTTTATATTCTTTCCTTCTAAATTTGAGAGGGTAAAGTCTATTGCTTTATCAGTGCCAAATGTTTTTACTAATTCCTCTTTTGCATTTTGGGAGGCAGCTTTTGAAGTATTTTCCTTTATTTTTTCAAATTCACTTTCAGGAAGATTTAAGGTTTTATAGATATATTGCAATTGGTTAAGCATCACTTTTGAATCTGTACCTGCAATCAATTGTTTTTCTAAATATTCTTTAGTAAAATCTAATCCTTTTACTTTTTCCATATAAGCGGCGTAGCGTTCTTTTCCTCCTGTACCTAGTCCGTCTAGTTTTGAAATTTCTTCTTGTAGTTGAAATGCTAAATCATACTTTTTTTGTTTATATACAATCAAGGCATAAGTATCGGCATACATATTGTAATCTTCTTGAAGTTGAAATTGATTGCGATTAACTTTGGAGCTATTCATATTTTCCTTAACAATAACCAACGTCTTTTTAGAAATTTTCTCAGCAAAATCAATTTCTTTGGCAGGTTCATATATCTCTTCGCCCACTAAACTCCATGCTTCATCATTATATAGTCTAGCAACATTTAATTTATTTGAAATTAATTTTTCATGTTTTTCGATTGCTTCGGTATCTCTTTTTTTAATACAAATTGAAAGTATCTGTGAATAAAAAATATCATCCGTTTCTAGAGAATGATTACTAAAAGTTTCATTAAATTTTTGTTTTGCAGCTAAAATAGACTCCTCTGTCTTATCTTTACTGGAATAAAAGGACTTTATATAGTCAAATTTAGCCATTTCGCCTTTTGGAAAACTTTCGATAATTTGTTTTTTAAGCACCGTTTCTTTTTCAATGTTTTTTAAATTCGAATAAATAGTATAAGCTGAAGTTAGCTCTTTTTCGTTTTTACTTTTTTCAAGTTTTTGTGCAATTTGAATTAATTTTGGAGTGATTTCTTCCTTGTTAATCCTATACTTCATATATAAATAATCCAAATAATTGTCGGTTTTAATCAGCTTTGGATTTTGTTTGAACAAATCCTCATATTGAGTAATGGTTTCTTCCTGAGAGATTTTTGTTTTTAATAAATAATTTACCGCCCAAAAAATACTCATTTGAGATAATTTTGCTCTTTCTAAATCTTGTTTTGTTTTGGTGTTTAAGTAAACTACATACCCTTTTTCGGCATTATTATCAACGGTTTTGTTTTTACTATCAACAATGGAAAGGAACAAAACGCTGGTTGAATCAGGAACTTCTAGGACAAATTCATAGTTTTTTTCACTTTTTAATAGTGGTACATATTTGTTTTTGAAAGAACCCTTTTTACTTCCAGAAAAAACAACTGCAACTAAAGAATTATCTGGAATTAATATCCTAGAAGACAATTCATAAACATACTCGTTTTCTCCTCCAACTTTGAAGTAGGCGTTTTTAAGTTGAATTTTCCCGTTTTGAGAGAAAGAAAAATTGAATACTAACAGAAAAAGTAGAATAATTGATTTTTTCATAGGGTTGTTTTTAAATGGTTTAGAATTCTTTGCGGCCTAATTTTCATATCAAACATAACCAATTTATAAGTACGAAAAATCAAACAAACTTTATTTAACTTTTATTTATTATTTCCTATCTAATAAAAAATAAAAAAAAAATTATTCAAAGTTTAGACGGAGTGCTTTCTTAGGATGTTAACCAATGATTTTTGAATCCACAACAACATCAAATAATAAACAAAAAAAATCCCGATTGCTCGGGATTTTTTTAAAACATATCTGAAATTCTATTTCAATTTCTTTTTGATAGCAACTTCATGGTAAGCCTCAATAACATCTCGTTCTTCGATATCATTATATCCTTTTATTTGAATACCACAATCGTATCCTTTGGCTACTTCTTTGACATCGTCTTTGAAACGTTTCAAGGCGATAAGCTCCCCTGTATGAACAACTACGCCTTCTCTAATAATTCTGATTTTGGCTGATCTTTGAATTTTACCGTCCATCACCATACAACCAGCAATAGAGCCCACTTTAGAGATTTTGAATATCTCTCTAATTTCGGCAGTACCCAGAATTTCTTCTTTCATTTCTGGTGCCAACATTCCTTCCATTGCATCTTTCAGGTCGTCTATAGCGGCATAAATGATAGAATAATAACGGATGTCTATTTCTTCTTTATCAGCCAATTGTCTAGCATTTCCAGCAGGACGAACATTAAATCCAATAATAATCGCATCCGAAGCAGACGCTAACATAACGTCAGTTTCGGTAATGGCACCAACTCCTTTGTGGATGATGTTAATTTGAATTTCTTCGGTAGATAATTTAGAGAACGAATCAGATAAGGCTTCAACAGAACCATCCACATCCCCTTTCAAGATGATGTTTAATTCTTTAAATTGACCCAATGCAATTCTACGTCCAATTTCATCTAATGTAATA
>JANMZS010000219.1:0-8741 GCA_031383535.1 Flavobacterium sp. | reverse complement strand
GACAATATCTTTGAAGTAAACCCCACTCCAATCAAACATAATTCCTTCGCTAGCCAAACTACAAAAACCTATTATCCCTAAAAGAATTAAAGAAACATCTCTTTTTCTAAAACCTTTTTCTTTTGCTTGAGGTATCGATTTTTTGGCTTTAATCAAATAGCTAAAATTAAAGGCAACCAACAAGATAACTATAAAAGCAACAATCAAAAAATGAGAGTAGGTACTTATTTTAATGATATACATTCCTATGCCAAGCATGGCGCCACTAAATCCAGCCAAACTCCATACTCCATGAAAAGTAGACATGATGTTTCTTTTGAAAAGACTTTCGGTTAAAACACCTTGGGTATTTACTGCGATATTAGACAAATTGGCAAAGATTCCTAGAACATATAATCCGAGACCTAATTGCCAAGCATTGTTAGCTAATCCTAAATTCGTTAGGCTAAAAGCGTATAATACGACTGAAAACATAAGAATTCGATGGCTACCAAAGCGAGTGACGAGCTTACCTGAAAAATACATCATCGTGAGCTGTCCAACAGGCAACGCAAATAAAATAGTACCTAGCTGCCCATTGCTGAGGTGCAACGCTGTTTTAATAGCAGGTATTCTACTCGCCCAAGTAGAAAAACACAATCCAGTGCTAAAATAAAACATCGAAACTGCCCAACGAATTCGGTTTAAATACGCGGCTTTTATATCTCGATATCGTTTTTTAGGCTCCCCGAGTGTTTTATTTCCGATTAAAAAGGTGTCATCGATCAAGATAATTGTTTTTGAATGGTGTTGGCTTCAAAATTACAAAAATCAATCCTTCAAAAGGAAAAACATTTATTTTTACATCGTTATTGTTTATAAATGGACACCACTTGCTTAGATTCGTTACTTCGAATGGCCGCATCAATAATAGTCATGACATTGACACCGTCCTGAGCAGTAACTGGTTCGGACTGGTTATTGGCAATTGAATTATAAAGCTGGTCGAACAAATCGTAGTAATTTCCTTGAAGCGTTGGAATTTTTTTCTTTACAATTTTTCCATTGATTTCGGTGTGTAAAATTCCCTCGTTGCCTTCTTTCTCTGTTCCCCAATTAGTCAAATTTGGTTTTTTGCCCAATTTCAATTCGTCTTCCTGAATGTCGCCACGATGTTTTAAAAAAGACCCTTTTTTTCCATGAACAACATAAGCAGGGTTGGGTTCTCTTACAAAAAAACTGGCTTTCAATCTTAGTCTGAAATTAGGATAATAGAATAAGATATCGAAATAATCATCAACCAAAGTTGATTCTCGAATCAGTCTAATATCGGCAAAAACAGCATTAGGTAATCCAAACAGACACAAGGCTTGATCAATAATATGAGAGCCAAGATCTTTTAGAATTCCAGCCCCAGGATTGGCAGTTTCTTTATGTATTTTAGGACTTAAAATAGGATTGTATCTGTCAAAATGAAATTCGATTTCTACGAGATCGCCCAGTACATTATCTTGTATTATTTTCTGAATGGTTTTAAAATCGCTATCCCAACGCCTATTCTGAAAAACACATAATTTAAGGTTTCGTTCTTTTGCCAAAGCGGCTAATTCTTGAGCTTCGGCAAGGGTTGTGGTGAATGCTTTTTCGACCAAAATATGTTTCCCTGCAAGTAATACTTTTTTGGCATACTCAAAATGGGTGGCAACAGGCGTATTTACTACCACAAGATTAATAGAGGCATCTTGCAAAATCGATTCTAAACTAGCAAAACTTTTAACTTCGGGATACTCTTGTTGAATTAGTTTTTTGCTTCTTTCCCAAGCCCCGATGAGTTCAAAACCCGCATGAAGTTTTAAGAATGGCGCATGAAAGACTTTACCTGACATTCCGTAGGACAACAAGGCTGTTTTTATTTTTTGCATACCAAATCAATTAATCGAAGTAAAATTAAGCGAGAAAATTCAAAGTATCTGCGAAAATTTATAAATTATTAACAAATATTTATACCCTTCACTAAAACTAAACCTTTGCAACTAAAATAGAAAGCCTTACTTTTGTCCGTTATAAAAATTAAATTAATAAGAGGATAAGATTGTTTCCGCCACGGCGGACAGGCCATTCCTCGTAATCACAAATAAATGGAAATAGTTATCAAGCTTTCTCAATTTTTACTGAGCTTATCGTTACTCATCATACTACACGAATTAGGACATTTTATTCCAGCCAAAATTTTTAAAACCCGAGTAGAGAAATTCTACTTATTTTTTGATGTTAAATTTTCCTTACTTAAAAAGAAAATTGGCGAAACCGAATACGGAATAGGCTGGTTGCCACTTGGTGGTTATGTAAAAATATCAGGGATGATTGACGAAAGCATGGACAAAGAGCAAATGGCTTTACCTCCGCAACCTTGGGAATTCCGTTCCAAACCAGCTTGGCAACGTTTGATTATTATGCTGGGCGGTGTTACGGTAAACTTTATTCTAGCGTTTATCATTTATATTGGTATGGCGTATGCCTATGGAGATATGTACTTGAACAATTCGGAACTTAAAGACGGAATTGCTGTTACTGGAGTTGTGGGTGAAGAATTGGGGTTTAAAACAGGAGATAAAATCATAGCAGTTGATGGTGAAGAAATAGCCCATTTTGATGATATTCCAATGAAGCTTATGTTTTCGAAATCAGCTTTGATAAGCCGTGATGGGAAAGAGGAAACATTAAATTTTCCAGTAGATTTGATTGACAAAGTATTGAAAGGCGAGAGGAAGCGTCCCTTTATAGGATTGAGAGAACCTTTGATGGTTGGAGCGGTACTTGATTCGTCGGCTAATAGCAAAGTGTTTTTACCAAAAGATATTATCCAATCTGTCAATGGAATACCAACAAAATATGCCGATCAAGTTATCGAAATTCTAAAAGCCAATAAAAATAAGACTGTAGATGCGGTTGTATTAAGAAATGAAAAACCAGTTTCTGTAAAAGCTCAAATTAACAAAGAAGGCAAATTGGGAATTGCAACTGCTTCATTAGGCGTTAAAAGCCTTGAAAAATTAGGCATTTATAAATTCAGCCAAGTTGAGTATGGCTTTTTCGAATCGTTTTCAGTAGGAATCGAAAAAGGGAAAAATCAATTAGTTGGTTATGGTGCGCAGTTAAAAGCCATTTTTAATCCAGAAACAGGTGCCTATAAAGGCGTAGGTGGATTTAAAGCGATTTTTGATATTTTCCCTAGCACTTGGAGCTGGGAAGTGTTCTGGAATATTACCGCTTTGTTATCGATTATGCTTGGAGTGATGAATTTATTGCCTATTCCAGCTCTTGATGGTGGTCATGTTTTGTTTTTATTGTATGAAATGATTAGCGGCAGAAAACCAAGTGATAAGTTCCTTGAAAACGCCCAAATGGTTGGTTTTATATTGCTTATCACTTTGTTATTGTTTGCTAATGGGAATGATATTTACAAAGCAATAATTGGGAAATAAAATAATATAAATTTTTTATAGATTTTATTTGCTTCAAAAAAATTAAGCACTATATTTGCACCGCTTTAAAAGTGAAAATACACTTTCCTTCTTAGCTCAGTTGGTTAGAGCATCTGACTGTTAATCAGAGGGTCCTTGGTTCGAGCCCAAGAGAGGGAGCAAAAAGCAGAAAGGCTATCAGAAATGATAGCCTTTTTTATTTCTACACAACTTTTGAGATTGATTCCTTTTATTCTTGATATTTTAATTTTAAAAACAAGGATATTTTATTTTCAGTATTTACTTTGCAGAATTAAAAAAAACAAATAGGATTGAATCCTATAATTGCAAAAAACGGTATTTAATATAACGAATTTGATATTTGTTATTAATTAGTCAACAAAACAATAATTTCAATGAAAATAAAACAATAACTTTGTAAAAATCGTTTATTTTTTTAAATAAACCATATTACAATAGTAGCTTTATAACACTGAATTATTATGATGGAGTCATTACCAAAATTGAATCCCAACGGTTGGGACGAAATGTTTTCTTCAAACGGTGTGCGAAATTCATACCGGAAAGTTTTACAAACATTACAAAGCTTTAATCCTGATAATTTATATCAAAAACAAAAACAAGCTGCTGATTTTTTCATGAATCAGGGTATAACCTTTACTGTCTATAGCGACGATAATCAAGGAATAGAAAGAATATTCCCTTTTGATATTATTCCAAGAATCATCACACAAAAAGATTGGAACGAGGTAGAAACTGGGATAGCCCAACGGCTAAAAGCACTAAACTTATTTCTAGAAGACATCTATAACGATCAACATATCATAAAAGATGGTATTATTCCTGCTTCTTTAATAGCTTCATGTCCTCATTATATTCAGGAAGTTCACGGAATAAAATTGCCTCATAACATCCATGTTCACATTGCAGGTATTGATTTAATTCGGGGAGCAAAAGGAGAGTTTTACGTTTTAGAAGATAATCTTAGATGCCCGAGTGGGGTAAGCTATATGCTTGAAAATCGCGAAATCACGAAAAGGATTTTTCCAGAAATGTTCACTTCTAATGAGGTGAGTATGGTGGCAAATTATCCTATGATTTTGCATAATATCTTGATTTCCTTATCGCCAAGAAGTATATCCAACCCAAACGTGGTCTTACTCACACCCGGAATCTATAATTCTGCCTATTATGAGCATACTTTCTTGGCGAGACAAATGGGTATTCCTTTAGTAGAAGGAAGAGACTTGATTGTCAATAACTGTAAGGTATTTATGAAAACCACCTCGGGACTTCATCAAGTAGACGTGATTTATAGAAGATTGGATGACGAATATTTAGACCCTCTAGTTTTTAAACCCGATAGTACCCTTGGAATTCCAGGACTAATTAGTGCTTATAAAATGGGGAATGTAGCCCTAGTAAATGCTGTTGGGAATGGCGTAGCCGATGACAAGGCAGTCTATGCCTATGTTCCTGATATGATTAAATATTACCTTAACGAAGAACCGATATTAAAAAACGTTCCCACCTATCAAATGGAAAATCAAGAGGAACGAGAGCTTGTTTTTGCCGATATGGGCAATATGGTTATCAAAGAAACCAATCAAAGTGGAGGATACGGAATGGTTATGGGAAACAAAGCCAGTCAAGAGGAATTGGAAAAAGCCAAAATAGCCATTCTTGAAAATCCTAGAAATTACATCGCTCAGCCAATTATACAACTGAGTACTGTGCCCTGTTTGATTGATGGGGAACTTAAACTTCGTCATGTCGATTTAAGACCTTATGCACTATGCGGTCCAAATGGAGTAAAAATAGTTCCCGGAGGATTGACCAGAGTTGCGCTAACAGAGGGATCATTAGTAGTTAATTCATCGCAAGGCGGTGGTAGTAAAGACACATGGATAGTTAAATAAAAAATAAATTACAAGTTGTTTTCCTGGAAGACTATTAAATTGAAAATTAATTTAAAAATCTATCGTGATTATGAAAAGAGAATTTTTAGACTATTTGGATGAACTAAATTGGAAAAATCGTTTCAAATGGGAATTACAAGATGTAAAATTATCAATACAAAAATTAATGCAACAATGCTATTAGTAGTAAAAGTTTAGCATTTTACAAAAAAGTAAAAAAAATGAAAGTAAATATGCTCAGCCGAGTAGCAGACGGAATGTTTTGGCTCAACCGATACATGGAAAGAACAGATGGGATGTTACTAGGACTTAAATCTTTTTATATCCTGTCATTTGATAAGGAACTTGATGATCAACAAGGATATAAACCATTGTTAGAATATTATACTAGTTTGTCAAATAAACAGATAAACGAGGCTCAATTTGATACCAATTTTGTCCTAAAATATATGATTTGTGACAACTTAAATCATAATTCGGTAAAAAATTTAATTATCAAAGCTAGAGAAAACGCTAGGGGTTCGCAGGACAAAATTACTAAAGAGTTATGGGAACATATCAATTCCTTATATCATTTTATGAATGATCCTAACTTACCAAAAATGCTTGAAACATCAGCGGCATCAGTAATTTTGTCAAAATTAAACAAGGATTTCTTGCTTTATAACGGAATATTTCAGGTTACTATGCCTAGAGGATTAGGCTGGTCTTTTTCAAGAATTGGAAAACATATCGAAGGATGTTTACAAACGATCTCTTTGACTCAAGCGTATTATGCACCAATTCATTATAATCTTGACGGAAAAGAAGATTTGTTGTATTGGAGAAGATTATTACTATCGTTGTCGGGTTACGAATTATATCTAAAAAGTTATAGTAACATTCCACACAATCGAAAAGTGGTTCAGCAAATCGTATTTAATCCTGATTTTGGACATTCGATTATCAATTCTTTAAGTCTAATTGAAATTTATTTAGACAACCTTTTTAAAGACAACAATTTGAGTGAAGCCAGAACGTTGCACAATCAATTTGGAAGACTCAAAAGCTCAATTGAATTTACAGATTATCATAATCTTACCAATCAACAACTAGAAAATGTTCTTAATGATACTAAAAAACAATTGATTCAATTTTCTACCGATTTTTCAAAATTATTCTTCTCTTATACCTAAATAAAATGGCAGTCTTCAAAATAGTCCACATTACAAAATACGAATACAGTTGGCCCATTAAGGAAAGTATCAACGAAATACGATTGTTTCCACATCATTTTGACAACCAAGATGTATTGCAATTTCAGTTGTTAGTGAGCAATAGCCCTAATGTTGAAATTTCAAGAGATTATTATGGGAATAGGGTAGGAAATTTCAATACGCTTGATACTCATAAAGAAATGATTCTGGAATCCCGAATGTTAATACGAGTAAATCATTCTCTTAAAATCCCTGAAATAGACACGACTACAATAGCTGATTTGTCAAAGGAAATGGAAAAAAGCATCATGCTACAAAGACTTTGCTATCCAGAAACAATTGAAAAACAAAATCAAATAAACAGTATATTAAAAAATAGTATTGAGCCTGAAAAATCAATAATAGCTATTGCTCAAGAATGCAATGAATATATATTCAAAAATTTTATATACACTAAAGGTATCACAACCATTAATACAACTTTAGACGAAGTATTAGAATTAAAAAAAGGAGTTTGCCAAGATTTTGCTCATCTCTTGTTGCAATTATTACGAACCGCTGGAATACCTTCACGATATGTAAGCGGTTATATTTGTCCAAATGAAAATGGGTATAGAGGAGAAGGTGCCACCCACGCATGGGTAGAAATTTTCACGCCAAATCAAGGATGGCTTGGCTTAGACCCTACTAACAATATCTGGACTATGGACAATCATGTCAAACTTTCAGTAGGAAGGAACTTTAATGATTGTACCCTGGTCAAAGGAACTTTCAAAGGACTTTCAAGACAAACACTTTCTGTGAGTGTAGCTATAGGCTATGAAGACGGAACCCAATTTCAAGAGGTAAATGATGTTCAACTAGAGGAAGCTAGTGTTGAAGAAAAAGTACAATTGGACTATATTGATCAAATTTATCAACAACAACAATAAAGAAAGCTATATCAAAAAAAGCCTTGTGTAATTAGACTTACACAAGGCTTTTTCTTTGCAGTATTTTTTGACCTACATCGACAACCAGCTGGATGGGTTATTATAAGTTGTGTTTTGTAAAATTAAAAACTTAATTACTGTTTTACCCGTTTCACCGTTAGTTCTTACTCTACCTATTGTTTCTTTTCGGTTTACCTTATCCCCTTTACTAACACTAACCGAACTTAAATTTTGATAAACCGTAAAATAATCTCCGTGCTGAATCATTACGGCTTTATTAACAGGCGATAACACAATAACACTAGTTACAACACCATCAAAAACAGCTCTAGCACTTGCGCCTTGTTCAGTGGTTATTTCAACTCCACTGTTGTGTATTGTTAAGGTTTTATACACAGGATGCTGTTGTTCTCCATAACCTAAAGAAATAAACCCTTTTTCTACCGGGAAAGGCAATCTACCTCTGTTGGCTTTAAAATTATCAGCTATTATTTTTGCTTCTGGTGTTAACTCTATTTTTGAAGACGACACTGGAGCCGTCGAAATTAGTGATTTCGCTCGTGTTTTTAACTCTTCTTTGGTCTCTACTTTTGATTCGGCTTTCGATTGGGCTTTGGCTTTTTCCATCGCTTTTTCCATGGCTGCTTTTCTATTGGCTTCGGCAATGGCTTCTCGTATTAATCGGTCAATTTGTCTGTCAATTGCTTTGGCTTCTTGCTGTTTTTTCTTGATTTCGGTAGCAATTTTATTCTTATCTTTTTTGATGGATTCCACTAGCTTTTGTTGTTCGCTTTTTTCTTTAAGAAGTGACAAACGCTCTTTCTCTTTTTCGGCAATTAGCTTTTGCTTTTCTGTTTTTTGAATATCCAGTTTTCCGTTATAATCAATAAGTTGAGTCGATTTTGATTGAATTTCTTCTCCCTGCAATTTTCTATAATTGGTATATTGCTTCATGTATTGCACTCTTTTGTATGCCTGTAGAAAATTCTCTGATGACAGAATAAACATGGCTCTACTTTGCTCAGAACGGCTTTTATAGGACTTCAAAATCATCTTGGCATAATCTTCTTTGAGGTCTTTTAATTCTTATGCTTCAACCTCGTCAACGGTCAGCTTGCACCCGACGCGGGGACGGTATCGCTACTCGGTTCGCGGATCGACGGGCTGCCTCCGCGCGCGATCGCACGAAGGGGTGTCGGCCGCACGTTCCAGGTCGCGGCGACGTTTGCG
>JANMZS010000116.1:0-7353 GCA_031383535.1 Flavobacterium sp. | reverse complement strand
TATAAATTATGCAGCAAATAGTTAATTTTATTTTAAAAAACAGTAATAGATTACTGTTTTTGCTGCTTTTGGTGTTTTCACTATTCTTAACTATTCAATCCCATTCTTATCATAAAAGCAGAATTATAAGTTCAGCAAACTTCTTGAGTGGAGGGGTTTACGAAAAAATAAATAATATAAGTGAATATTTTAATTTAAGAACTCAAAATGATGCGCTTGCTCAAGAAAATGCAAAACTTAGAAGTATTCTTTTTAATGCTAAAGACACCTCCTCGCTCCCAAAATTAGATAGCATTAAAGGATTCAATGCTACTGATATTATAGTTTCAAAAGTGATTCATAATTCCTATGATTCTCACGAGAATTACTTAACTCTGAATTCTGGCAGTATTCAAGGAGTAAAGCAAGATATGGGCGTGATCAATAGTTTGGGTATAGTAGGAATTATTGACGACATCTCTCCTAGATATGCAACGGTGATTAGTGTTTTAAATATTAAATCTCAAATAAATGCCAAAATCAAAAAATCAAATCATTTTGGCTCTTTAAAATGGGATGGTAAAAGCACAGGATTTGTTCAATTAATAGACATCCCAAGATTAGCAGCCATTAGAAAAGGTGATACCATTGTTACAGGGGGACAATCGGTTATATTTCCAGAAAACATTAACATTGGAACTGTAGATAAAATTTATATTGATGATGAAACTCATTATTACACACTGAATATTAAGCTCTTCAATGACATGACAAATTTGGGGCATGTATATATTATTAAGAGTAAAGATCGAGAAGAAATACTTAACTTAGAAAATAAAGAAAAAGATGAATAGTGCGTTGTTCATAAATATTTTTCGTTTTTTACTGTTACTTATGGTTCAGATTATTATCTTTAATAATATGAATTTTTTGGGTTATATTAGTCCATTTCCCTACATTTTATTTATCATTTTATACCCCGTAAACGGAAATAAATACGGACTGCTTATGGCTAGTTTTTTTCTTGGACTTATCGTAGATATTTTTAGTAATTCAGGAGGTATTCATACCACAGCATGTCTAGTTTTAGCCTATTATAGACCTTATATCTTTAAATTTTCTTTTGGTGTAAGTTACGAATATCAAACCGTGAAATTAAATGATGTTTTAACTCCAGAACGTTTTTCTTTTTTATTACTCGCAGTTTTGATTCATCACATAACACTATTTATTTTAGAAACTTTTCAAATGAGTTTCTTCTTTGATACCCTACTCCGAATCTTATTGAGTTCTATTTTTACAATCCTCATTTGTATTATATTAATATACCTTACAAAGCCAAATAGAAGATGAGAAAAATCTTGCTCCCTTCGCTAATCATGGTTACAGCTTCTTTACTAGTAATACGATTATTTTATTTGCAAGTAATAGATGATTCTTTTAAATTAAAATCAGACAATAATGCCATTAAAATAAAATATGACTATCCTGAAAGAGGTTATATTTATGACAGGACAGGAAAGTTGTTGGTTGCTAACCAGCCATCTTATGACATCATGGTCATTCCAAGGGAAATAAAAAATCTCGACACCCTCGAATTTTGCGAATTATTAGATGTTACAAAAGAGGATTTTATCAAAAAAATTGAGAAAGCTAAAGTATATAGTCCAAGATTACCTTCTGTGTTTTTAGCCCAATTGAATAAGAAAGAATTTGCTGCTTTTCAAGAAAAAATACGAAAATACGAAGGTTTTTATTTTCAAAAACGTTCCCTTAGAGATTATCAAGTTGCTTTTGGAGCCAATGTTTTCGGATTTATTACCCAAGTAAACGATAAATTAATCGCCAAGAATCCCTATTATAACAGTGGCGATTTAATAGGAAAACAAGGTGTAGAAGAAAGTTACGAAGAGATTTTGCGTGGTATAAAAGGCGTAAAATATTATCAAAAGGACAAATACAATCGAGAAATTGGTTCCTTCAAAGAAGGAAAATATGATACCGTAGCGGTACAAGGTAAAGACATTAATCTTTCAATTGATCTCGAACTTCAAAAATATGGCGAAGAATTAATGATTAACAAAAGAGGTGGAATTGTAGCCATCGAACCTAAAACAGGTGAAATATTAGCTTTAGTTACTGCTCCATCTTATGATCCTTCCATATTAGTAGGTCGACAAAGGTCTAAAAACTATACTATTTTGTATCATGATTCGATTGCAAAACCATTATATGACAGAGGACTTCTAGCAGAATACCCTCCGGGGTCACCTTTTAAGATTTTAACAGGACTTGTTGGTCTTCAAGAGAAGGTAATAACAGAACAAACTACATTTATGTGTCATCATGGATTTAGTTATGCTAGAGGACGATTTATGAAATGCCACGGTTTCGGACCACATCAATTGCATAATGGAATCTACAATTCTTGTAATACCTATTTTGGGAATACTTATATGCGAACCATCAATAAATATGTGAGTCCACCTCATGCAGTGAATGTATGGAGTAAGCATGTAAAAAGTTTCGGGCTAGGTAATTTTATGGGCTATGATTTGCCAACAGGTAAAAAAGGGAAAGTGCCAGATTCAAAAACTTATAAAAAGATGTATCCCGATTGGCGTTGGGATAGTAAAACAATTGTGTCCAATGCTATTGGTCAGGGAGAAGTGTTGATGACACCTATTCAATTAGCAAACATGATGTGTGCAGTAGCCAATGAAGGGTATTATTATACCCCACACATCATCAAAAAAATAAAAGGGGAGGTTATCGACAAAAAATTTACAACAAAACATCAAACTTCTATTGATAAAAAATATTTCAAACCTATGATAAGTGGGCTATTTGATGTTTACAATCTTGGAACAGCACATGGACTAAATGTAGAGGGTATTGATATTTGTGGTAAAACGGGTACGGCAGAGAATTTTGCTAAAATTAATGGAGTAAGAACAAAACTAGAAGACCATTCCATATTTGTAGCTTTTGCACCAAAAGACAACCCAAAAATTGCTATTGCAATCTTGGTGGAAAACGGAGGATTTGGAGCCACAATAGCGGGTCCTATAGCCAGTTTAATGATTGAAAAATACCTTAGACACAAAATAACACGAGTAGACTTAGAAAAAAGAATTTTGGAACGAAGCTTACAAAGTAGGTATGTAAAATTAGGAGGTGTTTCAGAAGCTATTAAAATGGAATTAAGAAAAAAAGATTCTATTTCAAAAAAAAATGCTACCACACTTGATTTAAAAATTGATTCAACTAAACACAATTAATACCTGATTTATTTAAAATGAAAAATCAAAGTATAACGAACAACCTAGACTGGATTTGTGTTATCATCTATAGCTTATTAGTGTTAATGGGTTGGTTAAACATCTATTCCTCTTCATTATCCTCTCTAGAAGGTACTTTTGAAAAGCAACTTATTTTTATTGTATTAACTATTCCATTAATTTTTATAGTGCTTTCAATTGACGGTAAGTTTTATGAAAAATACGCTAGTATCATTTTTGGAATTTCCTTGCTTTCCCTAGCTGGTTTGTTTGTTGCTGGTAAAACGATAGCAGGACAACGTTGTTGGTATGCTATTGGTAGTTTTACGCTTCAACCCTCTGAATTTGCTAAAGCGGCAACAGCATTGGCATTAGCAAAATATTTAAGTGATTCTCAAATCAATTTAAAGGACGTAAACAGACAGATACAAGCATTATTAATTATTTTTCTGCCTGTTCTATTAATATTGCCCCAACCAGACCCAGGAAGCGCATTAATATACAGCATATTTATTATTGTTTTATACCGCGAAGGATTACCCTCTTGGTATGTTTGGACTGGATTTGTTACCATCCTTTTATTTGTATTTACCCTACTATTAGAACCTCAATATGTAATTCTTCTTGCCTTAGTTGTCATTATATTGATACATTTCAAATCAAGATTATCGGATAGAAATATCGTTTTGAGTAGTATCCTTTTTGTAGCAATTTCTGGTTTTGTACTTTCTGTAAATTATGTTTTTAACCATGTTTTTAAACAGCATCACAGGGATCGTTTTAATATTCTTTTAGGTAAGTCAGTAGATATGAAAGGTATTGGCTATAACACCAATCAATCTGAAATTGCTATTGGATCTGGAGGATGGTTTGGCAAAGGTTTCCTTGAAGGTACACAAACTAAAGGGGGCTTTGTACCTGAACAACACACCGACTACATTTTTACAACCGTCGGTGAAGAATGGGGATTTTTAGGATCACTCCTAGTTATAGGTTTATTTGTGGGGTTATTTTTGAGAGTAATCTACCTAGCCGAAAGGCAAAAAACGAAATTCAGCAGGGTTTATGGCTATTGTGTTGCGGGAATTTTATTCATTCATTTCTTTGTCAATATTGCCATGGTGTTGGGGATATTCCCAACTATTGGCGTACCTTTGCCTTTCTTTTCGTATGGAGGCTCTGGACTTTGGGGATTTACCATACTGCTATTTATTTTTATAAAAATGGATGCTAATAAAGTGAATGAGTGGTAACCTTTTGGACAGTTAGTTCCTAATAAGCATGGTAGCTCATATTCATATTGTTATGAGTTTAACGGTAAAGAGAAAAAGATGATGTTTTTGAATATCTTTCCATATTTTTACACTTTTGTGTAAACCTATTTTTAGGACAAGACACAATATTCATTTATTGATTACCAAAATGGATATTACGGGGATTTCTGCTTTTGAATAGGATATAAAACCATAGAACTACAAAAAGCGTATATCTATTTATACTAATTTTTTGGGTCATGAAAATAGTTTTAAATAAAGTAACGGTGGTATTTGTATTTTTTGTTTTAGTTGGTTGTAGTAGCGAAAATTTAATTTCTATCCCTGAATTTCCACCAGTAAAAAGGCAACTCAACTATTTGGCTCTTGGCGATAGCTATACCATTGGACAAAGTGTTTGCACAAGTTGTCGATTTCCTGAACAACTAAAAGTTGGTTTGCAAAATACTTATCCGAATGATTCTTTTTCGCTCCAAATCATTGCCACAACAGGCTGGACAACGACCAATTTAATTGCAGCTATAGATACAGAAAAACCCGGTTCAAATTATGATCTGGTAACTTTGTTAATAGGGGTTAACAATCAATATCAAAGCAAACCCTTTTCTATTTACGAGCTAGAATTTCCGCAATTGGTCAGCAAAGCTATTTCGTTGGGCAAAGGAGATAAATCTAATCTTATTGTAGTGTCTATTCCTGATTATGCCTTTACTCCTTATGGAGGAGGGGCTGACTATATAAGTGCTGGAATTGAGCAATACAATACCTTTGCAAAAAACTATTGTAAGGAGAACAATATTGAATTTGTAAATATCACTGACATCACCCAGCAAGGATTGGACAATCCAAGTTTGGTAGCTTCTGATGGTTTACACCCTTCGGAATTAGCTTATGCTAAATTTGTAGAACGAATTTTGCCTAAAGCAATTGCAGTTTTATTAAACTAAAAAGCGAGAATTCCTTCTCACTTTTTTTATGATTCTGGAGCCAACTCCAATTCTAATCCTTCAAGATCAACTGTTATTGGAATTTGACATCCCAAACGGCTATTCGATTTTACATAAAAAGCTTCTGAAAGCATGGCTTCTTCGTCTTCGCCCATTTCGGGTAAGGCAACATCATTTAAAACATAACATTGGCAAGAAGCACACATCGCCATTCCGCCACAAGTTCCTTCAACAGGAAGCTCATACGCTTTACATAATTCCATGACATTCATCGCCATATCAGTTGGCGCTTGCAATTCATGAACAACTCCTTCTCGATCCTTTATTTTTATTAATACATCCATGGGTAAGCTTTTGGGTATATGATAATTTTATAATTAAGCAATATTAACAACCGTTTCAATTTGTGGAGCAAATTTTTTGATAGTGGTTTCAACACCTGCTCTCAAGGTCATTTGGTTCACACTGCAACTAGTACAGGCTCCTTCTAGACGAACGGTTACATGTTTACCTTCTTTTATAGAAACGAGTGAAATATCACCGCCATCGGAATTTAAAAAAGGACGAATTTCTTCTAGTGCTTTTTCAACATTGGTTGTTAATTCTTCGGTTGTCATTTTTTATTTTTTTACAGCAGAACAACCTGCCATTGTTGTGATTTTCACCGCTTCGGTTGCAGGTAAATTTTCGTTTCTGTTAACAACCTCTTGAACTACATTTCGAGTAATTTCTTCGAAAACGCTTTCTATTATCGAGCCCGTTTGCAATGCTGCTGGGCGACCATAATCCCCAGCCTCACGAATAGATTGTACGATAGGAACTTCGCCTAAAAATGGTACAGCCAAGTCTTCAGCAAGATTTTTTGCTCCTTCTTTTCCGAAGATGTAATATTTGTTTTCTGGCATCCCGATAGCTATCGGGACTTCTGGAGTGAAATACGCCATGTTTTCTATAATTCCGAGAACGGGAACATTGATAGCATCGGACATAAACATCGATACTCCTTTTTTGGCATCGGCAAGAGCAACAGCTTGTGGAGTACTTACCACGACTACACCTGTAATTGGCAAAGATTGTACTATCGATAAATGAATATCGCCTGTTCCTGGAGGTAAGTCTAGAAGCATAAAATCGAGTTCACCCCAATCGGCATCAAAAATCATTTGGTTTAATGCCTTAGAAGCCATAGGACCACGCCAAATAACGGCTTGACTAGGCGAAGTGAAAAAACCAATCGAAAGTATTTTGACTTCGTAACTTTCTACGGGTTTCATTTTAGATTTCCCGTCTACGGTGACCGAAATTGGTTTTTCGTTTTCTACATCAAACATGATGGGCATCGATGGGCCATAAATATCCGCATCGAGAATCCCTACCGAGAATCCCATTTTAGCCAATGTAACGGCTAGGTTTGCAGTTATAGTAGATTTTCCTACGCCTCCTTTTCCTGAAGCTATAGCAACGATGTTTTTTATTCCAGGAATATTTTTTCCTTTTATTTCTGGTTTATCGGGGATTTCGACTTTACTGTTTATTTTGACTTTGGCATCAGGAGAAACTAATTCAGAAATGACTTTTCTTATGTCATCTTCAGCTCTTTTTTTGATGTGCATGGCAGGAGTATGCAATAGTAAATCAATTACAACTTCATCACCAAAAGTGACCACATTTGCAATAGCGCCACTTTCAACCATATTTTTCCCTTCACCAGCAATAGTAATAGTTTCTAATGCTTTAAGGATTTCTTTTTTATCTAATTTCATTTGTCGTTGCGAGTTTGCGAGGCAATCTTTATTCAGACTGATTTTCAGTTATTTTTATTTAAACTGATTTTAGATTGCAAAGATAGTAAGAAGTTTAAAGGTTTAAAAG
>JANMZS010000114.1:0-19593 GCA_031383535.1 Flavobacterium sp. | reverse complement strand
AATTTTAGCAAATACTATAGCAAAAAAAGTTTGAAAACTAATTACTAAAATTGCACCTAAAATAAAGGATAAAGCGTTACGTCGTCCTTCTTTAAGGTTCACTTTGGCGGCAGTCATATTGATTAATCCCGGAGGAATAATGCCTATACATGCGGTAACGAAACCAAAAAGTAAGGATGAAATAAGTCCCCTAGCCCCCAAAGGGGAAATTTCTAGAGCTATTTTAAATAAATTTAGCATATTTATCCAAATGATTTATTCCCCTTTGGGGGTTAGGGGGCTATTTTAAAACGAATATAAGTAATTGCTTTGTTAATTTCTAAATATTGTTTTTCGTAAAAGGTTTGAAAGCCAGTAACTTCGGCTGGACTTCCTTCGTTTACATACACATTATGATTGGCATACAATACCTCATGTCCCTCGCCATGCAATAATCCTAAGGTATAACCGTGCATGAATTCGCTGTCGGTTTTCAGGTTAACAATGCCGTCCTTTTTTAGAATTTTTTTATACAATCGCAGAAATTCCGAGTTGGTCATTCGGTGTTTGGTTCGTTTGTATTTTATTTGTGGGTCTGGAAAAGTAATCCAAATTTCGTCGACTTCATTTTCGGCAAAAATGTGATTGATTAATTCGATTTGAGTTCGGATGAAAGCTACATTTTGCAAACCTGTTTCGGTAGCAGTTTTGGCACCACGCCAAAATCGTGCTCCTTTGATATCGATTCCAATGAAATTTTTGTCGGGATATTTTTCGGCTAATCCTACCGAATATTCGCCTTTGCCACAGCCTAATTCGAGAACTAAAGGGTTGTTGTTTTTGAAGAATTCGCTGTTCCATTTGCCTCGGAGCGGAAATAAATTACCCACCACTTCTTCTCTTGTAGGTTGGAAAACATTAGTAAATGTTTCGTTTTCCTTGAATCGTTTTAATTTGTTTTTACTTCCCACAGGGTTATTTTTTTTGACTAAATTAAGAAAATATATAAGTTTTAGAAAAGCCATTCATTTAGGGAAATATTGTTTGGAGCATAATTCTTGAGTGTCAATTTTAAAAATTATTTTTTGAAAAATGATAAATTCCATTTGTCAATCCAGTTGATTGAAATTTCCCCTTCTTTAAACACAATTGGTAACCAAATATACCTTCCTTCAATTGGCATTGTGGGTTTCCATATATCAAACATGGCTATATAGGCGTTTTCTAATCCCATAACGGGAGTAATGAAAGAAGATTGACCTCCAAAAGTTTTTTCGGAGCCAATATTGTCAATAGTATTAAAGCCATAGGTGGGATTTTCGTGTTGCGTCCATGTGCCAAAAAGATCGGTACTAGTATAATATCTAGCTTCGTTGGGTTTCCATCCGGTTGAACCAGAACTGATCATGTGGTAGACGTTGTTTACTTTAATAATGGCGGGAGCCTCGGTGTGATGTTCAATCCCTTGGCAAATTTTGTATTCATCCAATGGCATTAGATAATCATCTCTCATTTTACCAATAATAAAGGTTTTGTCTGGCTTTCTAACCGCCAAATGATATAAATCACCATTAGTATCAACAAACATAGAGAAGTCTCCAGAGCCTTTGGCAGAATCAGCTAGAAATTTATGGCTATAGTTAAAAGGGCCATTGGGACTGTCAGAAATAGCAACCCCTACATAGGCAATTTCATAGCCGTTGCCCTTTGGATAAAATTTAAAAAAGGCAATGAATTTTCTTGTTTTTTTGTTGTACACTACTTTTGGACGTTCAATCAAGCAACCATATTCTATATCTGTATTAGTACTTTTGGAATAATCAACACTCAATACAATTCCTGCATTAGTCCAATTTATTAAATCTTTTGAAGTGTAACAATGAATGCCGCCATCAGCAAAATTCGCTTCTGATTTTCCAGCAATTTTGTGTTCACCATACCAATAATAAATACCATTATGAAACAAAACACCACCGCCATGTGCATTAATGGGTGTGTTTTTATTATCCAACCATGGCTTCGCAGGTTCAATACTTGTTTTCTCCATCTTTAGGTTTTGAGCGAAAACAGGGTTCAAATCAGTTATTAAAAAGATTAGAAACAAGGGTAGAATTTGTTTTTTTAAAAGTTCAAAATGGATGATGTTTAAAAGGGTCTTTATTGCTGACATAAATTGGATATTAATTTTTGATTTTTAGAGATATCAATTAGTTATGCCTAAAAAAAGATCGAAAACCAAACGTTTTAATTAAAACGTTAGGTTGTTTGCTCAATTGCTTCACTTTTTTATGGCAGATTTTATAATCTTAACTACAAATTCTTCCTATAAAAAAACCCACAAACTAGTGGGTTTAGATTTGTGGAGAATACCGGATTCGAACCGGTCACCTCTTGCCTGCCAGGCAAGCGCTCTAGCCAAATGAGCTAATCCCCCCAATTCAGGCGACAAATATAACATATAAATATAGCGTAAAGCAAATTTTAAAAAAAAATCATCTGCTTTCCTTAATATTTTTAACTTTACATCAAAATCTGCTAAATGTCAACACCTATCCAAAAAGGGATACTATTAACCACTGTCAAAGATAAAATCGCTACGCTAGAGTTTGGTCATCCTGCGAGTAATTCTTTTCCGAGTGATTTGCTTGACTTGTTAGCAAAAGAACTCCAAATGTTGAGTGCTAATGATGCTGTTTCAGTGATTGTTTTAAAAAGCAGTGGAACGGGAGTATTTTGTGCTGGAGCTTCTTTTGATGAACTTTTGACTGTTTCCAATTTGGAAGAAGCAACCCAGTTTTTCTCAGGTTTTGCTAATGTTTTGAATGCCATGCGCCAGTGTTCTAAAATAATTATTGGTAGAATTCAAGGAAAAGCAGTTGGCGGAGGAGTAGGAATTGTTGCTGCTTGTGATTATGCTTTTGCAACAATCGAAAGTCATATAAAACTGCCAGAATTAGCTATCGGAATCGGTCCTTTTGTGATTGAACCAGCCATCACTAGAAAAATAGGCAAAGGTGCCATGAACGAATTAGCATTAGATACAAAGCAATGGAAATCGGCTGCATGGGCAGAGCAAAAAGGACTCTATATCAGCACCTTTGAAACTATTGAAGCATTAGACATTGCGGTTTTTAATTATGTAACTGAACTATCAACCTATAGCTTTGAAGCACTCGCAGAATTAAAAAAAACACTTTGGGAAGGCACCGAAAACTGGAATACTTTGCTCTATGAAAGAGCTGCCATTTCTGGGAAACTAGTCCTTACCGATTTTACAAAAAACGCTTTACGACAAATAAAAAAATAAAATGAGCAAAATCAGAATCACCAAACAATTTAGTTTCGAAACCGGTCATGCTTTGTATGGTTATGATGGCAAGTGCAAAAATGTGCACGGTCACAGCTATAAATTGTCGGTTACCGTTATAGGAACGCCGATTTTAGATCGAAACAATGTAAAATTTGGAATGGTTATCGATTTTACTGATTTAAAAAAAATTGTTAAAGAAGAAATCGTTGACCAGTTTGACCACGCCACCGTTTTCAACGAAACCACTCCGCATATAGAATTAGCAAAAGAATTAAAAACCCGAGGACATCATGTAATTCTGGTAGATTATCAGCCTACAAGTGAAAATATGGTAGTCGATTTTTCGAAACGAATCATCAGCAGATTACCAGAAAACATCGGTCTTTTTTCTCTAAAACTGCAAGAAACGGAATCTTCTTTTGCCGAATGGTTTGCTAGTGATAATATATAATTCAAAACACTTACTTTAGCTTTATGCAAATCACACCCAACAAAAAAATATATTTCGCTTCCGACCAACATTTTGGTGCGCCAAATCCAGAATTGAGTTTTCCGAGAGAACAAAAATTTGTGGCTTGGCTTGACGAAATTAAAGCGGATGCTGAAGCCATTTTTTTATTAGGTGATTTATTCGATTTTTGGTTCGAATATAAAACCGTTGTTCCCAAAGGATTTGTTCGGATTTTAGGAAAACTAGCCGAAATTCGAGATAGTGGTATTCCTATTTATTTTTTTGTTGGTAATCATGATTTGTGGATGAGTGATTACTTCGAAAAAGAATTGAACATTCCCGTATACCATGATAATCAGGAATATACGTTTAACGAAAAAACCTTTTTGATTGGTCATGGCGATGGCAAAGGTCCAGGCGATTTGGGTTACAAACGGATGAAAAAAGTATTTACAAATCCGTTTTCAAAATGGTTGTATCGTTGGCTCCATCCTGATATAGGGATGAAATTAGCACAATATCTTTCGACAAAAAACAAACTCATTTCTGGCGATGCCGATGTGAAATTCCTTGGCGAAGAAAACGAGTGGCTAGTGAGTTACTCTAAACGGAAACTGGAAACAAAACATTATCATTATTTTGTTTTTGGACACCGCCATTTACCTATGAAACTAAAAGTGGGCGAAAACTCAGAGTACGTGAATTTGGGCGATTGGATTGACTATTTTACTTATGGTGTTTTTGATGGAGAAACTTTGGAGTTGAAAAAATGCGAGAAGAGTATTTGATTCGACAAAATTAGAATTTGGGAGACAAAGGAATCCGTTTTAGGGTGATGAGTTTGGTTTTATGCGAGCTAATTATGAGTTGGTGGCAATGCTATCGTAACTAATAATAATTCTGATAAAAACACATTTACTTATCTTTCTTAATTACCTAAAACAACATAAAAGGTAAATTTACCTCTATTTTTATATTTATTTAAAACATTTTACTATATTTGCGGTATATTTACCTCAAAAATATATGATAGACGATATTTTAAATAAAAGCTTCCAATACAAAGGTCCATCTCTTGAAGAATTATTAAAAGAGAAACTTGATAATTCTGGGTTGACTAAAACTCAATTTGAAAAATTATCAGGAATGGAAAGAAGAAGTTTAGACGCTATTCTTGATAAGACTTCCAAACAGACCGATATTATCAAACTATTAAAACTTGCTGAATTCTTAGAAATAGATTTTAACGAGGCATTAGTTGTCCATTTTAAAGACAGACCTTTTGAGGAAATAAAAGAACTTCAATCTTCAATGGACATTACCTTCATAAATAAATTCTTTGACCTTAAAACTTTAATAAGCTTAGGATTTATTAATAAAAATGATTCGCTGGAAATATTAAAAGAGAGGATTTGCAAATTCTTTGACATTAATAGTATTTATGAATACGATAGAGAATTAAACGAAGCTTTTTATAGTAGAACGAAGAAATCATTTAGTGACAAAATGAAAGATTTTTGGATTAAATCGAGCTATAAATATTTTGAATTAATCGATAATCCAAATGAATATAAAAGACAGAATCTTATTGATTTAATTCCTAAAATTAAACCATATACACAGAATGTTGAAACAGGTTTGCTGACTGTTTTTCAAGCCTTGTATAATATAGGAATTACAATAGTTTCCCAACCTTCTTTACCTAAAACTCAAATACGTGGTGCAACATTTTTAATCAAAGATAAACCTTGTATCGTAATTACAGATTTCAATAAAAATTACGCTACAATTTGGTTTGCCCTTATTCACGAACTTCATCACGTTTTATTTGACCTAGAAACAATTGAGAAAACAAATTATCATTTATCTGGCGAACCAGATTTATTTCTAATCCAAGAAGATAAAGCAAATGAATTTGCTTCCGAATATTTAATTTCATCAGAAAAAATGAGATACATTGAAAAGATGATACACAATAAATTTATGGTAGAAAAATTTGCAAAGGAATGCCAAATTCATCCTTGCATAATTTATTCACAATATCAATGGAGGCAATCAGAAAAAGGAAATGATTATTGGAGTGCATTTAAAGAACATTTCCCAAACATAAAAGGTATTACAAAAAAATTGAATGTTTCAAATTGGGATATTAAGTCAATAAAAGAAACAGCACTAAAAATAAAACAATTATTAACAGTATAAAACCATAAAAATGAGCGATAAAAAAACCAATATAAACAAGGTCGAACGAAAACTTTCCAAAGAGGATTTAGAAAGATTAGAGATTTTACAAAAGTCTGAAGAGGTAAAAGGGGAACAACTTTCAATTAATTTGGATTCTGAACTTGTTATTGAAAATCAAGCCCAACAACTACTTGGGCAAAAAATAGATGACCCAGTACAAAAGTTTCAATTATATTATCAAGGATTATCAAAACTTTTAAAAGACAGTTTGCCAAAAGGTAAATTTTTTGAAGATGCAAGAAGAATTGTTTATGATGAGAAGAACATTCTTATTAATCGAGGTGCAAAGAAAGATGAAAAAGGAATTAGAGGAAGTGACGGTAGAATGGCTTACGTAGAAGATTTAGAAGAAGCTATCAAAATAGTAGCAGATTGGACAATTAACAAAGGAACACCAGCGGAACTTTTTATGGCATTTTGGGATAAAAATGAAGAATTAGGATACGGGCATCAAGACTAAATAAAAAAGCAAAGCCACAACACATGCTAAATCTCATGGCTAGGTTTTCGGTAAATTGTTCGTTTATTTTTCCTAAATTCGTTTTCTCCTAGTGGAGAAAACTCGGTCGCCAAGCCACAACGAGCTCTAGCATGGAAACGTTACTGAAATTAAAAATTATTTCTCGTGCTCCTCAATATCTTTTTGCAAGTCTAATTTCCTAAAAGTGGGAGAAAAGAAACCTGTTCCAAGTACAATTAATACCGTCATGCTTCCGCCAAAGACCACTGCGGTTACAGTTCCCATTAACTTTGCAGTTAATCCACTTTCAAAAGCGCCTAATTCGTTAGATGAGCCTACAAATATAGAATTTACTGCCGCCACACGACCTCGCATGTGATCGGGGGTTTTCAATTGCAAAATGGTTTGACGAATGACCACCGAAATACCATCGACAACACCACTCATAAATAAGGCAAAAACAGATAACCAAAAAAGGGTAGACAATCCAAAAACAATAATGCAAACGCCAAACAAGAAAATGGCGGTCAAGAGTTTCATTCCTGCATTTTTATTCAAAGGCACATAAGCAGTAATTAATAGGGTAATAAAAGCACCAACTGCCGGAGCGGCTCTAAGGACTCCAAAACCTTCGGGACCTACTTTTAAAATATCCTGAGCAAAAATAGGCAATAAGGCTACGGCTCCACCAAACAATACCGCGACCATATCTAATGATAATGCGCCTAGTACGGTTTTGTTATAATAAACAAATTTGACCCCTTCTTTGAGGCTATCCATAATAGGTTCGCCAATTTTTGGGTTTAAAATGGGTTTTGTTGCTATTTGAGACAATGCTATCAAAGACAAAACCGAACAACCAAAAACGAAACTCATCGAGCCATGAATACCAATCCATGAAATAGAAAATCCAGCAAAAGCAGGGCCTAAAACTGACCCTATTTGCCAAACCGAACTACTCCAAGTAGCAGCATTCGAATATTCTTTTTTGGGAACAATTAAGGATAATAATGAAAATATGGTGGGGCCAAGAAAAGCTCTCACTAACCCACCAAGGAAAACGAGTGTATAAATACCATACAAAATAATTTTTGTAGAATAGCGCACCGAAATTTCAGGTAAGGTTAAGATATACAGCCCAAAGCTGATGGCTGAAAAAGCCAAAATACATTTTAGAAGCAGTCCTTTTTTTTCATTTTGATCTACAAAATGCCCTGCAAATAATGCCATTCCCACTGCGGGAATAACCTCCATCAAGCCAATAATTCCTAATGAAAGTGGATTTTTGGTTAAGCTATACACAACCCATTCAATCACAATAAACTGCATGGACCAAGCAAAAACCATTAAAAACCGCAATATCAAAAAGATATTAAATTCCTTGTAACGTAAGGCAGAATAAGGATCGTTTTTTTTCATAATTAACCAAAAATTTTTTACTGTTTCTTCTGAGAAACTTTTTTCAAGCTTTCTTCAGGATAGATACCAATCTTGTGCGTTCGCAACACGTAAGGAGACATTTCTGATTTTCCTGAAAGGTAAAATCCAATAACTCCCGATGGTTTTTTGGGCATATGGCAGTCAATACAATTGTCTTTGAGTGAAACTCCATGTGACACCTTGGTAGTGCAAAAATTATTTTTGACCTCACTATGACAACTCAAGCATTTTTCAGATTGTTTTAACAGGCTTTCCGTTTCATCATTATGAGGATTATGACAACTTATACAATCCATAGTTTTACTTTCTATAAAACATTTACTTTGTGAGAGCAAGCCATATTGGTTTCCATGTACGTCAAGATTTGCAGCATTTTCTGGGTTGGATTCCCTGTAAAAATTAGCCATAGAATTTCCTACGACAAATTTGAAACGGGATTGAAGATTTTTACCTGCATAATGGCAAATTACACATTGAGCTAATTTTTGTTGGGTATTAAGTGATTTGTTAGTTGTTATATACTTTGCCAATTTTAATTCAGGATTCTTTTTGTGAAAATTCACGTGATTCATTGCTGGCCCGTGACATCGTTCACAATCAATGCCATAAACCAGAGATTCTTTTTTCATTTTTTCTGGAACTATCTCTGTTCCAAAATATCCATCAGAGGTATTATTGTCCTCTTTAACTTCTAAGTGTGAACTATGACATGCAAAACAATCCGTTGAAACTGATCCATCAAAGTAGGGTTGGCTTGCTGAAAACCCTGGGCTAGTTCCCCAATTGTTAACGGATTTGTAATAAGACAAGGGTAGTTCATATATATTATCTTTGTCCCAAAACATCGATGTCTGTGCATTTTTTGCTCCCATTACAATATCAAAACGATACGCCTTTATTTCTTTGCCGTTTTTGTAAAACACTTGAAATAATTCGTTATTTCTATTTTCCATAACAATTTTTGTGTCTTTGTCATACCAATAGGTGTTGTGACCAGGCCTAAAATCCCCAAGAACATTTTTGATGGTAGCTGGTGCCGATGCTTTATAATGTGAGCTATTTAAGGCATCATCATAAATTTTCTGATGACATTCCATACAGCTAACCGAACCTGCATAAGTAGTACCTCTTGGGTCAATATAGTCGCTATCCTTGTTTCCGCAATTGGAGAACAAAATAGGCATCAAAATGACAAAAAAAGATTTTATAATTATTTTCATTAGTGCAAGTTTACTGTTTTTTCCATTTAAAATCGAACACTTCTATTGAATATCTTTAGCCCTTAATTGCAAACTTATAGTACCATTCCATTCATTTTCATCAATTGAATAGACCAAATCAAAAGGTTTTTTGTTTTTGACGGTGTCAATTTTATCCCCTAAACCAAATCCTATTGCTGCAATTCCTTCTGTCCCGACACCTTGGGATTGCTTAACAAAAAGTTTTAAATGCTCTTCGTTTTGCCCCATTGATTTTCCATAACCTGTATCTTTTACAGCCTTTGTCAAAAAAACGGGAGTCATATTTTCTGGTCCAAAAGGCTCGAATTGTTTTAAAATCCGCATCAATTTTGGAGTGATATCAGTGAAATTGATTTCGGCATCAATCGAAATTTCGGGAGTCAATAAATCAGGAGGAATCGTATCTTGCACCACTTTCTCAAAAGCGGTTTTAAAATTTTGATACTTTTCTGCCAATAAAGTCATTCCCGCAGCATATTTATGTCCGCCAAACTGCTCCAAATGATCGGAACAACTTTCTAAGGCGTTATACACATCAAATCCTTTTACAGATCGTGCCGAAGCGGCATATTTATCGCCACTTTTTGTAAAAACTAAAGTGGGACGATAATAGGTTTCTATTAATCGCGAAGCTACAATTCCTATCACTCCTTTATGCCAATTCTCTTGAAAAACCACAGTAGTAAAACGCTCTTTTTCTAAATTTTCTTCAATTTGAAGTAGTGCTTCTTTTGTAATTTGTTTGTCTAAATCTTTCCTTTCAGAATTATAAGCTTCAATTTCAGAGGCAAATTGTTGGGCTTGTTCAAAATCAAATTCGGCCAATAATTTTACTGCTTCATTTCCGTGTTTGATGCGTCCCGCAGCATTGATTCTGGGGGCAATGATAAAAACCACATCGGTGATGTCTAAAGTTTGTTTTTTTATTTGACCTAATAAGGCTTTAATTCCAGGTCTTGGATTGGAGTTGATTACCTGCAAACCAAAATGGGCCAATATTCGATTTTCACCCGTCATCGGAACAATATCGGCAGCAATGGCAGTCGCTACCAAATCTAAATATTCAGCAATATCTTCAATGGTTTGATTTCGGTTTTTGCCCAAAGCTTGAATCAATTTGAACCCAATGCCACAGCCACATAATTCATCATAAGGATAATTACAATCTTCTCTTTTTGGGTCTAAAACAGCTACTGCATCGGGTACTATTTCGCCTGGACGGTGGTGGTCGCAAATGATGAAATCGATGTTTCGCTCTTTCGCATACACCACATGATCGATAGATTTTATCCCACAATCTAGAGCTATAATTAACGAAAAATCATTATCATCAGCATAATCAATGCCTTTGAAAGAAATACCATAGCCCTCGTCATATCGATCTGGTATATAAGTGGCAACATTTGGATAATACGTTTTTAAATAGGAGGAAACCAATGAAACTGCGGTTGTTCCGTCAACATCATAATCGCCAAAAACGAGGATGTTTTCATTGTTTTTAATCGCAAGTTCAATGCGTTCAACGGCTTTATCCATATCTTTCATCAAATACGGATTGTGTAAATCGGCTAACGTAGGTCTGAAAAACTGACGTGCTTCTTCAAAGGTTTCAATACCACGTTGCACCAAAAGAGTAGCCACAAATTCCTCAACATTCAGAGCCTGAGCGAGTAGTTTCACTTTGTCTTCCGAAGGTTTTGGTTTTAGTGTCCAGCGCATGATTAATTATGAATTGAGAATTACGAATTAGGATTTTGTAGTATTAGGTAAGTTTCACGAAAAACTATAACTATTAAGATTTCAACTCCAAAGCATTCCCTTCAAACTGTATTCCATCCCATCCTGTTTTTATAAAATTACGGATGTTTTGGTGATTGGTTCCTTCTGGATCTCCTAATACTTCTTCAAAATAATAGGCTCCAAAACAAGCTAGAGTTTCTGCTTGAGACAAATTTTGTAATTGTGCAAAAGCAAATAATTTACACGAACCTGAGTTTTCGCCTGCTGTATTGTATTGCGTTCCGTTTTGGAAAGCGGTTGGGGTAAAATCGTAATTTTCCTCAATCAAGGCAATAGTTTCAGGAAATGTAAGCGTGTTTGGTGTTTGTTTTAATTTTTGTAAAAAAGAGGTTATTGTCATTTTTCTAAATTATTCTATTTGTTTTTTATTTATCATTGGGAGTAAAGACCTGTCAGCCGTAGCTGAAGCAATCTATTTACTTTTCCCTCCAACCACAACCACAATTTCTCCTTTTGGAGGTTTGTTTTCAAAATGGGTCAATACTTCGCGAGTCGTTCCTCGAACATTTTCTTCGTGTAATTTTGATAATTCTCTTGAAACACAAATTTGTCGGTCTTCACCAAAATAAGTGATAAATTCCGCCAATGTTTTGACTAATTTATGCGGCGACACATACAAAATCATGGTTCTAGTTTCTTCTGCTAGAGCCAAATATCGGGTTTGCTTTCCTTTTTTGTCGGGCAAAAAACCTTCGAAAACGAATTTATCATTGGGTAAACCACTGTTGACTAAAGCGGGTACAAAAGCCGTTGCGCCAGGCAAACATTCGACGGTAATCCCATTTTCGACACATGCCCGAGTAAGCAAAAAACCAGGATCAGAAATGGCTGGCGTTCCTGCATCCGAAATTAAAGCGATAGTTTCTCCAGCTTTCAAACGAGAGATTAAATTTTCTATCGTCTTATGCTCATTGTGCATGTGATGGCTGTGCATGTGTGTGCCAATGTCGAAATGTTTTAAGAGTTTTCCGCTGGTGCGAGTGTCTTCCGCCAAAATCAAATCGACTTCTTTCAGAATCCGAATGGCCCTTATGGTCATGTCTTCAAGGTTACCAATTGGCGTTGGAACAATAAATAATTTACCCATTTAAGCAAATTTTTTCTCTATGATATCCATAAAACGTTGCGAATAATCTTCTTTTCCTTGCCAGTTATTGTAATCTGGTTTTACCATTTCTTCGATAAAATTTTGAGCTTCCTCAAAACTATCATAAGTAATCAATTGGTTTAAAACTCGGTTATAATCTTCGCTACTATTTCCGAAAAGATGTTTGACAAAGGCGATTCTATCGTTTAAATCAATTTTTATTGCTTTTGTCTCTTGTATAGTAATTGTTTTTGAATCTACAATTTCGGAAAAAGCAGTTTTTTTATCCGTAGGGAGTGCCAAATCCTTTAGAGAATAAGTATCATTTTCTATATCGGTTGGTGTATCTGTTTTTGAATCCACTTTGACAAAAAGAGTTTCACTGTAATTATCTCCCAATAAATCTTCAAAAGAAATTTGAACAGACTCAGGTCTCTTTTTAGGTTCTTCTTCAAAATCGACATCTAATTCAAAAGCTGGTGTAAATCCTAAAGCGAATGGTTTTTCTGTTTCAATAGCTTTATTTACTTGAATTTCTTCTCCTATTTCGGTTTCAGATAGTTCTTCGAGAGTGTCGTTTTCTGTGTTTGTTTCCTCAAATGATTCGTCAACTACTAGTTCATCAATTTTTATTTCTTCTGAAACTACATTGATAATTGGTTCAGTTTCTGAATTATTTTCAAAAATAGTTGCTATTTTTTTTTCCATTTCAAACTGACCAATGGTTGGTTTTACATCTCCAAAATGTTCCTCAACAAATTTTAAAACAGCAAGTTTCTCCTGTAATTTTTGTGTTTCTATCAGTAGTTGATTGATATCAGACTTATTTTTCATTTGCAATACTCGATGAGCAATACTGATTAAGTCGGCTTCCAGTTTTTTCTTCATAACTTTAAAATTATAGTGAGTAGGGATTTGTTTTTTGTTAAATGTCTTCTTAATTTTTTATTTAGCCAAAGGAAGATGTAACCCTTATTCACAATATTATTATTTTATAAATAAGTGTTCGTGAATCTTCGATTTGATAAAAATTTTCTACTTTTGAAACGATGTAAAAGTATAAAATTTTCATACAGATTTATTTCATTACAAAGTAATAAAAACTATTCCTTTTTAAAAGCAGAAAATTACGAAATGTTTCTCGAAAATACAGTAAATCATAAAGAACAATTTGGTTGGATCGAAGTTATTTGCGGTTCGATGTTTTCGGGCAAAACGGAAGAACTCATCCGCAGACTAAAAAGAGCGCAATTTGCAAAACAAAAAGTAGAAATTTTCAAGCCTAGCATTGATACCCGGTATCACGGAGAAATGGTGGTGTCACATGATGACAATGAAATTCGCTCCACACCAGTTCCTGCTGCCGCCAATATTGCCATTTTGGCACAAGGTTGCGATGTGGTGGGTATTGACGAAGCTCAATTTTTTGATGATGAAATCGTGAAAATTTGCAACGATTTGGCAAATCAAGGAATTCGAGTGATTGTGGCAGGATTGGATATGGATTTTAAGGGAAATCCTTTTGGACCTATGCCAGCCTTAATGGCTACTGCCGAATATGTAACCAAAGTCCACGCCGTTTGTACCCGAACCGGAAATCTAGCCAACTACAGCTTTAGAAAAAACGATAGTGACAAACTCGTCATGCTTGGCGAAACCGAAGAATACGAACCGTTAAGTCGTGCGGCCTATTTTTATGCGATGAGGAAGAGTGATGGGAAATAGTTCGCTGAAAACAGAAAACCCTTTCAGAGTTTTGAACTCTGAAAGGGTTTTTAGTTGTCTTTATTAAGTAAATTTAATCTGTAGAAACACTATTTCCTGCATTAATCAATGTTTGTTTATCTATAATTCCTTGACCTGTTGGTGAGCAGGAGGAGTTTGACTATTTTCCAACAACTTCCCTGACGAACTCAAGAAAAGTTATGAAGACAGAGTAAATCATCTCGAAAAAGAAGTCTTGTTTTTGAGAGGATTGTTAGCGAAAGACTAATTTTGTTTTTTGTACGGTTTTATTCTTTATATTTGTACGTACAAAATAAAATTCTTGTGTTATGGACACTAAACTCACTTTAAAATTAGATAAAAACGTAATTGAAAAAGCAAAGATTTACGCTGCTGAACAAGAACGCAGTTTGTCTAAAATTATAGAAACCTATCTTCAAGTAATTACTTCAAGTAAAAAAGACAAAGAATTTGAAGAATTTGAAATTACGCCATTTGTTAAAAGTATTTCCATCGGTAATGGCGAAATTCCAGCTGATTTTGATTATAAAAAAGCGCGTCAAGATTATTTAGTTGAAAAATATAAATAATGAAAAAATTATTTATAGACACTAATGTGCTAATTGATTTAATTGACAAAAGAGTTCCTTTTTATAATGATGTTGCAATAATTTCAGCTTTGGCAGAGAAAAAACAACACAAATTAGTAGCCTCTTCAATTTCATTTGTAAATACTTTTTATGTTCTCTCAAAAAAACTTGATAATAAGCTTGTAATTAATTCCTTGATGAAATACAGGCTAATTTGTGAGGTGTCAAATATTGATGAAATTATTATTGACAAAAGTTTAATTTCAAATTTTAACGATTTTGAAGATGCGGTTCAGCATTACAGTGCATTGCATCATAAATGTGATATCCTCATTACCCGAAATAAAAAAGACTTCAAAAACTCCGAAATCCCCGTAATGACTCCGACAGAATTTTTAGCTTCAATAAAATTCTAAAATAATTCCTATTCCATTTCTATTTTTTATAACTTTGATGTAAAATAAATTACAATGGATTTACAAACCAGAAAAATATCGTTTATTCAAGAGTTTCTTTCAATTCAAAGCGAAGAGGTCATTTCTCGTTTAGAAAAATATTTGAAAAAAGAAAAAACATCTATAGAGGATAAGACTTTTAAACTGATGTCTATTGTAGAATTGAATCGTAGAATTGACCAATCTGAACAAGATTCTATAAATGGAAGACTTACGGAAATGGATGATTTTTTAGCTGAAATCAAAAAATGGGATTAAAAATCTATTGGACTGATATAGCTAAAATTGAGACGAAGTCAATTTACGTTTTTCTGAAAAGCGAGGCGAATATCACAGTTGCAAAAAAAATTATTAATGAAATTGCCAATGAGGTAAAAAGACTAATATACCAACCTTATTTAGGGCAAATTGAGCAACAATTAATAAGTGGTTCGAGAGAGTTCAGGTCTTTAATTTACAGTAATTACAAAATCATATATTGGGTAAATCTAGATAAGAACCAAATAGAAATTTGGGATGTTTTCGATTGTCACCAAGAACCTTTAAAAATTAAAAGAACAAAATAATGTGTTTTACAATTTTTAAATCTTCTTCAAAATGAATTTTACTCCAAAAAATATCTCCCAGATTCTCAATACTAAATGTATTGGCTCGACTTCAACTTCCACAATCGACCATGTTTCCATCGATAGCCGTTCGTTGCAAAACAATACTAATACTTTGTTTTTCGCATTAGTCGGACCCAATAATGATGCCCACATTTATATTTCGTCCTTAATCGAAAAAGGGGTGCAACACTTTGTTGTCAACTACATTCCCGAAGGATTGTCAGACAAAGTTGCTTTTTTTGTTGTCGAAAACACATTGGATGCCTTGCAACAATTTGCAACCTATCACCGAAATCAGTTTAACATACCAATCATTGGCTTGACTGGAAGCAACGGAAAAACCATTGTTAAAGAATGGCTTAATTTTTTATTAAGTCCAGATTATAATATTATTAGAAGTCCAAAAAGTTACAATTCACAAGTTGGAGTTCCATTGTCGGTGCTTTCGATTAAGGATAAGTATAATCTAGGAATTTTTGAAGCTGGAATCTCGAAAATGAACGAGATGGAAAAGTTGCAAAATATCATCAATCCTACTATTGGAGTTTTAACTTCTATAGGCTCTGCTCATGACGAAGGTTTTGCAAACACCGAAGAAAAAATTAACGAAAAACTGAAGCTTTTTAAAGATTCTGAAGTGCTTATTTATCAAAAAAATAAGGATGTTGATTTTATGCTATCATCAATTCCCCCTTTGGGGGTTAGGGGGCTTTTTTCTTGGAGTTTTACAGACAAAACCGCCGATGTTTTAGTTCTAAAAAACAAAGACCATTCATTTCATATTAGGGCTAAGTCTTCCTTTTTTAAGAGTTTGGATGGGCTATACATTCCTTTTCAAGATGAAGCATCCGTTGAAAATACTCTTTCTTGTGTGATGGTTTTGCTTTATTTAAAGTATGATGCCGAAACGATTCAAAATAGAATTGCACAGTTGTTTCCAGTTGAAATGCGTTTGAAAGTCAAAAACGGAATAAACAACACAACATTAATCGATGATAGTTATAGTTCTGACTTTCAGTCCTTGAAAATTGCATTGGATTTTTTAGAAAATCAAAAGCAACATGAAAATAAAACGATAATTCTATCCGATATTATAGAAAGTGGATTAACGAATCAAGAGTTGTATTTTAAAGTTTCTCAGTTGATTGTTTCTAATAATATTTCAAGAGCGATCCTTGTTGGGAAAACTATTTCTTTATTCGAAAATTTATTTTCAAACTGCACCATTTTCAAGAACACTGAAGATGTAATGGATAGTTTTGACCAATTAAATTTTGGCAATGAGACCATTCTAATCAAAGGAGCACGACATTTTCAATTTGAAAAAATAGTAGCACTATTAGAAGAAAAAACACATGAAACTGTTCTGGAAATCAATCTCAATGCCATTAGTCACAATCTAAATTTTTACAAATCAAAACTAAAACCATCAACCAACATGATGGTTATGGTCAAGGCATTTGGGTATGGAAATGGTGGTTTTGAAATTGCCAAATTATTAGAATATCACAAGGTAGATTATTTGGGTGTGGCTTTTGCCGATGAAGGAATTTCGTTGAAAAATGCTGGAATCAAACTGCCAATAATGGTGCTAAATCCTGAAACTACCAGTTTTCTGTCTATCATTCAACACCAGTTAGAACCCGAAATTTATAGTTTGAAAGGCTTAAATGCTTTTTTGAAAATTGCCCAACAACGAAACTTAAAGCAATTTCCCATTCACATCAAACTCGATACAGGGATGCACCGTTTGGGATTTGAAGAGGAACATTTGGATAAATTGATTGCAATTTTAAAGGAAAATAAATTCGTGACCGTTAAAAGTATTTTGTCGCATTTGGCCACGAGTGATGATTTAAAACATCAAGATTTTGCTTATTCGCAGATAGCTTTATTTGAAAAATTATCTTTAAAAATGATGGCAGAATTGCAAATAAAACCGATTCGTCATATTTTGAATACTTCGGGAATTAGTAATTATCCTGAATCACAATACGATATGGTTCGCCTTGGCATAGGACTTTATGGAATTTCTAATGATGCCGAAGAACAGAAATATTTAGAAAACGTGGGTACTTTAAAATCTATTATTTCACAAATAAGAACCATTCAAGCTGGAGAAAGCGTGGGCTATGGACGACGCTTTGTAGCAGAGAAACCAACAGAAATTGCCACTATTCCTATTGGTTATGCAGATGGAATTTCTAGGCTTTGGGGTAACGGTCTTGGATTTGTAACCATAAATAATAAAAAAGCGACCATCGTTGGTAGTATTTGTATGGATATGTTGATGGTTGATATAACAGATATCAATTGCAAAGAAGGAGATGCTGTAATAATTTTTGGCGAAAGTCCAACAGTTTCTGAAATAGCTCAAAAAATAAATACGATTCCTTATGAAGTTCTAACAAGTATTTCACAAAGAGTAAAACGTATTTTTTATCGCGAATAATTGTAATAATTTTAGTAACTTCGTTTTCATTAAAAATATAATTCTAACTTAAAAATGTATTAATTATGGGATTTTTTGCAGATTTCAAAGCCTCTCTGATGAAGGGTGATGTATTAAGTTTAGCAACTGCGGTTGTTATTGGTGGCGCTTTTGGTAAAATTGTTGGCTCTGCCGTAGATGATGTTATTATGCCTATTGTAGGTTTACTTACAGGCGGAATAGATTTTACACAAAAATTTATTACACTAGACGGAAACAGTTATGATAGTTTAGTTGCTGCAAAAGCTGCTGGAGCTGCTGTAATTACTTATGGAAATTTGGTACAAGCGGTTATCAATTTTGTGATTATTTCATTGTTTATTTTTATTGTTTTAAGAGCTGCTGAAAAAGCAAAAAAGAAAGAAGAAGTTGCTGCTCCACCAGCTGGTCCTTCTCAAGAAGAATTATTGACTCAAATTAGAGATTTATTGAAAAAGTAATTTCCGCTACATTATATATTCTAACTAAACCACGCTCAGAAGGCGTGGTTCTTTTTGTTGCAAATATAACAATTTGTTATTTTTTGTTAACAGCCTTGTTTTAAACTTCATATTACTTACTTTTGCATCAGAAAATTAAAAAACATCATAAAAAGTATAGTATGAAAATTGCAGTTGTTGGTGCCACAGGAATGGTTGGCGAAATCATGTTAAAAGTATTAGAAGAAAGAAACTTTCCTTACGATGAATTAATTCTTGTAGCTTCTGAAAAATCAGTGGGAAAAGTAATTGAATTCAAAGGACAAAAACACGTTGTGGTTGGATTACAAACCGCTGTTGATATGAAAGCTGATATTGCGCTGTTTTCGGCTGGAGGGCAAACTTCATTAGATTGGGCTCCAAAATTTGCAGCAGCAGGAACAACTGTAATAGACAACTCATCGGCTTGGAGAATGGATCCTACTAAAAAGTTAATTGTGCCAGAAATCAATGCTGGAGAACTAACTAAAGAAGATAAGATTATTGCAAATCCTAACTGTTCAACTATCCAAATGGTTTTGGCTTTGGCTCCGTTACACAAAAAATACAATGTAAAACGTGTTATAGTTTCTACGTATCAATCCATTACTGGAACAGGTGTAAAAGCTGTTGAGCAATTCGAAAACGAATGTGCGGGTATTGAAGGAGATATGGTTTATAAATACAAAATCAATCGCAACTGTATTCCACAATGTGATAGTTTTGAACCAAATGGTTACACCAAAGAAGAAATGAAATTGGTTAAAGAAACCAAAAAAATTCTAAGCGACGATTCTATCAAAGTTACGGCAACAGCTGTTCGTGTACCAGTTGTAGGAGGTCATAGCGAGGCGGTAAATGTAGAATTTAGTAATGATTTTGATGTTGCTGAGGTAAGAACTATTTTGAGTCAAACCGAAGGAATCGTGGTTCAAGACAATTTAGATACTTTCACCTACCCAATGCCTCGATATGCCGAAGGTAAAAATGATGTTTTTGTTGGTAGAATTCGTCGTGACGAAAGCCAAGAAAACACCTTAAATATGTGGATTGTAGCTGATAATTTAAGAAAAGGAGCTGCAACAAACACAATTCAAATTGCTGAATACTTAGTGGCACATAATTTGGTGTAAACTAAAAAAAATCACTTTGTTATAAAAAAGAGAACCAGTTTTGGTTCTCTTTTTTTTGAATTATATAAATGATAATTTGTTTTATAAGATCTAATATCAGAAAAATAAGACTTTTCTCGCT
>JANMZS010000111.1:0-3015 GCA_031383535.1 Flavobacterium sp. | reverse complement strand
TGATGATAAAATGCACGCCCGTTCAATAGGACCATACTCATTAATTACACAACAACCATTGGGTGGTAAAGCTCAATTTGGAGGTCAGCGTTTTGGAGAGATGGAAGTGTGGGCATTGGAAGCGTATGGAGCATCAAGTACACTTCGTGAAATATTGACTGTGAAGTCTGATGATGTTATTGGTAGAGCCAAAACTTACGAAGCAATCGTTAAGGGAGAGTCTATGCCAGAACCAGGATTGCCAGAATCATTCAATGTATTAATGCACGAATTGAAAGGCCTTGGGCTTGACATTCGTTTAGAAGAATAAATAATAATTTGTCATGTAGAGACGCGATTAATCAAGTCTCTACTTTGGCATTTACACGAGTTTTTAGGATTTAGTCCCGTAAATCGTTCCGATTTTTTATATAGTCATATAATTAGCACTTCAAAATTTTGTTTGAAGTTTAGAGAAGTAACCCGAGGAAGTAGAGATTTAGCATTGCTAGTCTGTACGAAAATCAATTTTTAATTGCAAATAAATCAGTAGTAAAAACTATGATGAACAATAGAAACAATAACAATAAAGATAAGAATCCTGTAAAAAGATTCAACAAAATTTCGATAGGACTAGCTTCTCCTGAATCTATCTTGAAAGAATCAAGAGGCGAAGTGTTGAAGCCAGAAACTATCAATTATAGAACCCACAAACCAGAACGTGATGGTCTTTTTTGCGAACGTATTTTCGGACCTGTAAAAGATTTTGAATGTGCTTGTGGAAAATACAAAAGAATCCGTTACAAAGGAATCATCTGTGACCGTTGTGGTGTGGAAGTTACCGAGAAAAAAGTACGTAGAGATAGAGTAGGACACATCAACTTGGTTGTGCCTATTGCTCACATCTGGTATTTCCGTTCACTTCCAAATAAAATAGGTTACATATTAGGGCTGCCATCTAAGAAATTAGATATGATTATCTACTACGAAAGATATGTAGTTATTCAGGCAGGTATTGCTCATACTCCAGAAGGAGAACCAGTACAAAGATTAGACTTTTTGACAGAAGAAGAATATTTGAACATTTTGGATACACTTCCTGCAGATAATCAATATTTAGACGATTTTGATCCAAATAAATTTGTTGCCAAAATGGGAGCAGAGTGTATTATGGACTTGTTAGCACGTATCGATTTAGACGCATTGTCTTATGATTTGCGTCACTCGGCTAACAACGAAACGTCTAAACAACGTAAGACAGAAGCGTTAAAAAGATTGCAAGTTGTAGAATCATTCCGTGAGTCTAACTTGAACCGTGAGAATCGTCCAGAATGGATGATTATGAAAGTAGTTCCAGTTATTCCACCAGAATTGCGTCCATTAGTACCACTTGATGGTGGTCGTTTTGCTACTTCGGATTTGAATGATTTGTACCGTCGTGTAATTATACGAAACAACCGTTTGAAAAGATTAATGGAGATTAAAGCTCCTGAAGTTATCTTGAGAAACGAAAAACGTATGTTGCAAGAATCGGTAGATTCACTTTTCGACAATACGCGTAAAGCTTCTGCTGTAAAAACAGAATCAAATCGTCCATTGAAATCATTATCGGATTCCCTTAAAGGAAAACAAGGTCGTTTCCGTCAAAACTTATTAGGAAAACGTGTGGATTATTCTGCTCGTTCGGTAATTGTTGTTGGACCAGAATTGAAATTGTTCGAATGTGGTATCCCTAAAGATATGGCAGCTGAATTGTACAAACCTTTCGTTATCCGTAAATTGATAGAAAGAGGAATTGTAAAAACAGTAAAATCAGCCAAAAAAATAATAGACAAAAAAGAGCCAGTAGTTTGGGATATCCTTGAAAATGTGATTAAGGGACATCCAATCTTACTGAATCGTGCGCCTACTTTGCACCGATTGGGTATTCAGGCATTCCAACCAAAATTAATTGAAGGAAAAGCAATCCAATTGCACCCTTTAGTGTGTACTGCATTTAATGCGGATTTTGATGGGGATCAAATGGCAGTTCACTTGCCGTTAGGACCAGAAGCTATTCTAGAAGCTCAATTATTAATGTTGGCTTCTCACAATATCTTGAATCCTGCTAATGGTGCGCCTATTACAGTACCTTCTCAAGACATGGTTTTGGGTCTTTATTATATGACCAAAGAACGTTTGTCAACTCCAGATCATAAAATTTTAGGTGAAGGCTTAACGTTTTATTCTGCCGAGGAAACCAATATTGCCTTGAATGAAGGTCGTTTGGAATTGAATGCTCGAGTAAAAATTCGTGCCAAAGATTTTAACGAAGTGGGTGAATTGGTTTATAAAATTATCCAAACAACAGCTGGTCGTGTGTTGTTTAATGAAGTAGTGCCGGAAGCTGCAGGTTATATCAATGATGTATTGACCAAGAAAAACTTGAGAGACATTATCGGACACGTTTTAAGTGTGACGAATGTCCCTACTACAGCTGCTTTCTTGGATAATATGAAAGACATGGGTTATAAATTTGCCTTCAAAGGTGGATTATCATTCTCATTGGGTGATATTAGAATACCAGATGAAAAACCAAAATTAATTGCAGATGCTAGAGAGCAAGTCGAAGGTATTTCTGCCAATTATAATATGGGTCTTATTACCAATAACGAACGTTACAACCAAGTTATTGATGTATGGACTTCAACAAATGCACAGCTTACAGAAACAGCGATGAAAAACATTAGAGAAGACCAACAAGGTTTCAACTCGGTGTATATGATGCTTGATTCTGGAGCGAGGGGATCTAAAGAACAAATTCGTCAGTTAACAGGTATGCGTGGTTTGATGGCTAAGCCTAAAAAATCAACAGCTGGTGGTGGAGAAATTATTGAAAACCCAATTCTTTCTAACTTTAAAGAAGGTCTTTCGATTTTGGAGTATTTCATTTCTACTCACGGTGCTCGTAAAGGTCTTGCGGATACGGCTTTGAAAACAGCCGATGCGGGTTACTTGACTCGTTGATTGCATGACGTTTCTCAAGATGTAATTGTG
>JANMZS010000102.1:0-5470 GCA_031383535.1 Flavobacterium sp. | reverse complement strand
AAAATTAAATTCGTTGGTTTTATGTCAAAATTTGGAGAACTTATAAGCACACAAGTCCCTGTGTTAATTGATTTTTACACAGATTGGAATGAATCATCAGTATTAATGCATCCTGTAATTAGAGATGTGGCTGCTGCCCTTGGCGATAAGGCAAAAGTAATAAAAATTGATGTTGATAAAAATCAAGAATTAGCCGATGCTCTAAGAATTAAAGGACTTCCAACCCTGATGATTTATAAAGAAGGTCAAATGATCTGGAGACAATCCGGTGAATTAGACGCCAACACTATCATTGGTTTAGTTCAGGAACATCTTTAATCGTCATTGCGAAGAACGGCAATTTCATCTTATTGCCTCAAATAAATACCCTTTTTTTTTCCAATATTTTAATGCTCGCGGTAAGGTATATTTCAAATTTGGAAATGCTTTAACGCTATCATGAAAAACAATTATACTTCCAGGTTTAACGTTGTTCAATACATTTTCTAGGCATTTTTCAGAAAAAATTTTAGTATCAAAATCAGCACTCAAAACATCCCACATTATTATTTTGTATCCAAGCTTTCTCAGTTTTACGGATTGAGATAATTTTATTTTGCCGTAAGGAGGGCGAAAGAGTTTAGATTGCAGTCCCGAAAGCTTTCGGGAGCAGATTGCAGATTCACAGCGTTTAGAATTTTCTATATACTTTTCATTACCAGTTTTCCAACCGTTTAAGTGGTTAAAAGTATGATTTCCGACGGAATGACCATCAGCAATTACTTTCGCATAAATATCAGGGTGTTTTTTGATGTTGCTGCCAATACAAAAAAAAGTGGCTTTGGCTTGGTGTTTTTCTAGCACTTCGAGAACCCATTCTGTTATTTCAGGAGTTGGCCCGTCGTCAAATGTTAAATAAATTTTGTTTTCCACATTAGGAATATCCCAAATAAAATTCTGAAATGCTTTTTTTATCAAAGCATTTGTTTTTATCCAATATAGCCCCATTTTTAGTTTGTAATTTAGAAGGTATTGCTACTCTCTTTCGCGTTCAAAATGTTCGAATGTTTTAATGTAGGTGTTAAAAACCGCTCTGTTTTTAGAATAAAAAGGAGAGTCTTTATTGTCTTTCATAACCTGCAATAAGCTTCTATAGCGCTCAATATCGGTAATGATATCAATGGCAATATCAGATTGGTCTGAAATTGTTAAAGTGCTGTAATAGTTTAAGTTTTCTTTGTATTTGGTCATTAATTTACTAAGTAGCTGTTGCGCTTTTGCTTTTTCTCCAATTTCATAATATCCCTTGGCAAAAGGTTCTAGTACAGAATAATAATTAAATTTCTCTAAAGGCATCTTTGCCATAGCTAATTCAATAATGTTTCGAGCTTTATTGTTTTTGCCTTCAGTAATTAATTGATCCATTAATCGGGCAAGATTGGTTCTATAAGTAATACTATTTCTTCTGGTTTCTGGGTCGTGATAAATTTTGTCACTTTCGCTATTGCCCCAATCCCATTTCATGACATTGTCATACATTTTATCTGTATCAATCTGACCCATATCCATGACACTTGCATCTTTGTCAAAGACTGTTTTTATAGGCACTAATTTATAAACCATACCTTCTAATTGAAGATAGTCTTTGAGCCATAAATAGTCTTCACTGTCAAAAGCACCGCCACTAAAATAAATAGGTCTTTTCCAATTGTTATTCGCCAAAACATCCAGCATCATTAGTCTGTTTTTATACAAGGCGCTTCCTTTTATATCTATGTCGATGTATGGAACAATAGAATCATAGTATTTTCGAGACACCACCTTGTTTTTAATAATTGTGTTTTTGTCTATAATAATTCTAATTTTATTAGTTGGAAAAAAATGAATCGTTTGTCCGTTTTGCATCTCCACTGTTGATTTTGGGATTTTAATAAAATTGATAAAGTCTTTTATTTCCCAACGGCTTTCTGTTTTTGGAATATAAGCTACATAATCTAATTTGTCGCCCACATAATCATCGTGAGTAAACGAGATGGGCAACGGGTTCGCTTCATACGTTTTGGTTTTCATTTGATCGATATACCAATCGGTCATAAAAAGACTAGTATTGACTATTTTTATATCAGTTCGAATTTTTTCAATTTCTTGAGCATACCATAACGGGAAGGTGTCATTATCTCCTATGGTGTATAATATTGCGTTTTTATCACAAGAATTAAGGTAGGCTTTTGCCATGGCAACCGCAGTATATCGACCAGAACGATCGTGATCATCCCAATTTTGAAAACCCATAAGAGCAGGAACTGCGAGCAAACTTGACAAAATTAAAATAGGGCCAGCAATTTTTGGTTTGATATAATTACAAAGACTTTCATAGAGTGAATAGACACCAAAACCTATCCAAATAGCAAAAACGTAAAAAGAACCTACCAAAGCATAATCTCTTTCGCGAGGCTCGAAAGGCCTTTCGTTGAGGTAAATTTTTAATGCAAAACCAGTAAACAGAAATAAAGCCATTAGCACATAAAAACTTTTAAGGTCTTTGTTGGCATGATACGTCATCCCAATTAAGCCTAGTATAAAAGGCAAAAAGAAATAGACATTTCTACCTTTGTTATTCAACACATCTGTCGGTAAATTGTCTTGTGTACCAAGATGTAATTCATCAATAAATGGAATTCCGCTAAGCCAATTTCCGTCTTGATAATCGTATCGCCCTTGATTGTCGCTCTGTCGCCCTACAAAATTCCACATTAAATACCTGAAATACATGTATCCAAATTGGTATTCGAACATAAAGCTCAGATTGTCTACCGTAGAAGGTTTTTCTACAATTAAATAGTCTCCATAGCTTTTAAGGAATTTCACATACCCTTCATTGTCAATTTGTTTTTGGGCATAAGCTTGTCTGAACTCGGTTACTGTTTTTTCGATTTCATTTTTTAATTGCTCGATAGCTTTATTATACTCTTCTTCGGATAATTGATTAGGGTCAATGCCATACTTTCCTAAATCTTCTTCATAAGGATAATTAGGATTTAACCTGAATTCGGGTGGATTTGTAAAGTTAATATAGTTCTCAATATGCTCACTGCTCCATAATCTTGGCAAAATAGTTTTTTGATTGTCATCGCTGTTTTGTTCGGCGTTTTTGAAATTGTTTACAATTACATATTTACCCGTTTTATAGTCTCTTTCATAATTGGGTGCTTTGTCTAAATAAGGCTGGTCTTTATCTAAACCAGCAAAAGCATCCGTGTATTGAGGGCCATAAAACAATGGATTTGATCCGTATTGTTCTCGGTTGTAGTAAGCCAAAACCTCACGCGCGTCAGAGGGTTTGTTTTCGTTAATAACGGTATTAGCATTGGCACGAATAGGTAGCATTAGCCAAGTTGAAAATCCGATTAATATAAATAAAACACATAATATCATGGTGTTATAAAACACAAGACCTTTGTTATGAGTGTATTTTAGTCCAAAATAAAAGAAAGCAATAAATAAGAGCGCGACAAATATACTTCCCGAATCAAAAGGTAATCCTAAACTATTGACCATAAATACTTCAGTTTTCCCGAAGAAAGCCATGGTTAATGGCAGTAATAATTTAAAAATAAATAGTAAAATGGCAATAACAACAACATTGGCAATGACGAAATTTTTGATAGTAACTTCTTTATAATGTTTGAAAAAATAAAGAAACCCTATAGCAGGTATGGTTAATAAAGCCATGAAGTGTACTCCAAAAGACAAACCTATAACTAACGAAATTAGTAACAACCATCTATTTCCTCTCGGGCTGTCCATGTCTTGTTCCCAACGTAAGCCGAGCCAAAAAAGTAATGCAATGAATAAGGAAGCCATGGCATATACCTCGGCTTCAATGGCGTTATTCCAAAAACTATCTGTAAAAGTAAATCCTAAAGCCGCAACTAAGGAGCTTCCAAGGATAATAATCCCTTTGTCTTTATCTAATTCCTTTCCCTCTTCGTCTTTTTTGTTTAGAGTCTCAATGTGCAAGACTAGTTTTTTCAATAGTATTGATGTAGACCAGAACAGAAACAATATCGTAAAAGCACTAGAAAACACAGACATCATATTTACCATTAGTGCAATATATTCATTGTTTACAGCAAACATAGCGAAAAAGGCACCCATCATTTGAAATAATGGCGCTCCTGGCGGATGTCCAACTTCTAGTTTAGCAGCGGTGGCAATGTATTCGCCACAATCCCAAAAACTCATTGTAGGTTCAACAGTTAAAGAATATGTTGATAATGCGATTGCAAAAGCGAACCATCCTGTGATTGTGTTCCATTTATTGAAATTGAATGTAGCCATATTTTAGAAGATGTGATTTTATTTTTTGAGATACAAAGAAAATGTTTTTTTATGTAATGCTACGACCAATAACAAAATTTTACCAAAAAACCAGACGACTTCGAAACAACTACTTTTTTTAATCATTTTTTTATGTTTTTATGCCTCAAAAAGTTTTTCAATAAAAAGGGATTAAAAATTTGTATGAATTAAAATTTCGTTTAAATTTGCACTCGCTTTACAGCAAAGGAATTGGTCTATGGTGTAATGGTAACACAACTGTTTTTGGTGCAGTCTTTCTAGGTTCGAGTCCTAGTAGACCAACGAAAACTCCTCAAGAAATTGAGGAGTTTTTTATTTTATTTTATTATTTTCAGCTTGTTTTTATTGTAGAGGTGTTTGAAAAGTCAATTTTTTTCGATTCTTTTTTCTGTGATTTTATTGAAAACAAAGTGCTAAATTATAGAATGATGGAGTCCAAAATAGGGTTAACAAGTTAGAATCATTTTTGATTTATAAAAAAAACACTATATTTGCACCGTTATTTATAAATGATAGTAGATAATGAGGCACGCAATGCGTGCCTCTTTTTATAAAAAGTATGACATTTAAAGAAAAAGTTAACGGTTTAGTTACAGATGCATTACAAGCAAAACCCTCACTGTTCCTAATAGATATAGCTATTTCAGATGCTTTTAAAATAACGGTAAATCTAGATGGTGATGCAGGAGTAGATTTGCAAGATTGTATTGACGTTAGTCGTGCTATAGAAAACAATTTAGATAGAGAAGAACAGGATTTTTCTTTAGAAGTTGCATCGGTAGGTATTGGTTCGCCATTAAAAATGGTAAGACAATATATTAAAAACGTAGGAAGAACATTAATAGTAAAATTAGCCGCCGAAACTATTGAGGCAGAATTAGTTGAAGCTAATGATAATTTTATAATTTTGTCTTGGAAAGCTCGAGAGCCAAAAAAACTTGGTAAAGGGAAAGAAACGGTGCAAAAAAGACAAGAAATACGGTATTCAGAAATAAAAGAAGCAATTGTTACAGTAACATTTTAATTAATTAGTTGGCATGGAAAATTTAGCATTAATCGATTCATTTTCAGAGTTTAAGGACGATAAACTTATTGATCGTGTAACGCTTATGGCGATATTAGAAGATGT
>JANMZS010000075.1:0-11615 GCA_031383535.1 Flavobacterium sp. | reverse complement strand
GTGTCTTTGGATTGATAAAACTTAACAATCGATGTTTTCGAAGGTGCTATTTCTTGTAAATAGTCCTTGGTTTGGTTGTACAACTCTTCATCATCTATTTGGATGCCACTAAAGGTATCGTTGAAGACGTCTCTTAATATTGATGAAGCTCTATTGAGCTCTCCTAATACCTTGGACGGATGATGAGCGGTTGGTAATTTTTTACACATTGCAGTCCATCTCTCTATGAGGTTCTGCAAATCTTTTTCTAATTCTACGGTACTTTTGCCTTCGGCTACTGTGCGAACAATAACGCCAAATCCTTTTGGTTTGATGGATTGTACGAGTCGTTTCAAACGTTCTTTTTCTTTTTTGTCTTCTATCTTTTGAGAAATAGAAACGCGGTCAGAAAACGGAACCAAAACAATAAATCTTCCGGCAAGTGATAGCTCTGCGCTAATTCTTGGCCCTTTGGTCGATATTGGTTCTTTGACAACTTGTACTAAGATAGATTGATTGGAATTGATAATGCTTGTTATCGAACCATCTTTGTCTATCTCTTTTTCAAACTGAAAGTTTTTTAGGGAGAAATCTTTTATTTTACCTGCGCTTACAAGTTTTATGAATTTCAATTGAGAAGCAAGGTTTGCGCCTAAATCGTGATAATGTAAAAAGGCGTCTTTTTCGTAGCCTACATTTACAAAAGCAGCATTTAATCCAGCAACTGGTTTTCTAATTTTAGCAATAAAAATATCACCAACTTGGAAGTTGCTTGTTTCTTGTTCTTTGTGCAATTCAATTAGTTTTCCATCTTTTAATAAGGCAAAATCTACGGCTTCGGAACTAGATCTAATGATTAATTCTTTATTCATCTGTAAATTTTTATCCTGACTTTCAGATTTCAGATTTCAGATTTACTACGTCAATTCGCTGACGCTCGTGTCAGATTTCAGATTTTTGTAGCTACAAAAAACTTCTAACCTATATCTTCTAACTTCCAACTTCGGTAAGGATGGATTAAACAATAATTTTAACAGGTATTGAACCCGGGGAAAACTAGCTGGCAGTTGACAGTTTTAAGTTGGCAGTATACTGAATACTAAAAACTGAAGACTGAACACTAATTTTCGATTTCAATGAACGGTTAAAAAGAAAAAAGTAGTTTATAACTACTTTTTCTTTTTGTGTCGGTTAGCTCTCGCTCTTTTCTTACGTTTGTGCGTAGCTACCTTATGTCTTTTTCTTTTTTTACCACTTGGCATAGTTGGTGATTTTGTGATTAATAAATATTTTTATTTTGCTTCGTTATTTGTTTTAACTCCCTCTACAAAAACTTTTGCTGGTTTGAAAGCTGGAATGTTGTGAGCAGGAATTTTTATGGTAGTGTTTTTTGAAATGTTTCTACCTGTTTTTTCAGCTCTAGTTTTTACGATAAAACTTCCAAAACCTCTTAAATAAACATTATCTCCAGTTTCTAATGAAGTTTTAACCTCTGTCATAAAGGTCTCAACTGTTGCCTGAACATCTCCTTTTTCAAGACCTAATCGTTCAGAGATTTTTGCTACGATATCTGCTTTCGTCATTTTCTTATATTTTATAAAGTGTACTAATTTTTTAAGGTTGCAAATATAGGAATTAAAAAAACAATAATTCAAGCTAATTCGTTAAAATTTAATTACATAAACTTTTACTTTTGTCAACTAATTTTTAAAGATGATTTTTTCCAATACGTTGATAAAATGGTATTTACAAAACAAGAGAGATTTGTTGTGGCGCGAAACAAAAAATCCTTATTTGATTTGGCTATCAGAAATAATTTTGCAACAGACTCGAGTTGCTCAAGGAACTCCTTTTTATGAATCTTTTGTTGCTGCTTTTCCAACTGTTTTTGATCTCGCTGCAGCAAACGAGGAACAGGTATTAAAACTATGGCAAGGATTGGGGTATTATTCTCGTGCTCGAAATTTACATAAAACGGCTCAATATGTAACTCAAGAATTATTAGGTGTTTTTCCTGATAACTATAATGACTTATTAAAATTAAAAGGTGTTGGAGAATATACGGCTGCTGCGATAGCTTCCTTTTCATATAATGAATCTGTGCCTGTTGTCGATGGAAATGTTTTTCGGGTTTTGTCACGCTATTTTGATGTTGAAACTGATATTGCTTCAGCTGCAGCCAAAAAAAAATTTGCTGCTATTGCATTAGAAATAATGCCAAAAGACAGACCAGCTTTATTTAATCAAGCTATCATGGAGTTTGGTGCCTTGCAATGCGTACCCAAAAGTCCGAATTGCAGCATTTGTGTTTTTAATACAAGTTGTGCTGCTTTGCAAAAAAAGAAAGTAGATCAATTGCCAATCAAATCTAAGAAGCTTAAAGTTAAAAACCGATTTTTTAATTACGTGGTAGTTTCTGATGCTAATGAAAACACAATAATACAAAAGCGAACTTCTAAAGGAATTTGGCATAATCTCTACGAGTTTCCACTTATTGAAACTCCAGTTTCTGTTGACTTTGAGTATATTTCTAAGAACATTCAGGATAGTTTTTTTCTGGATAGAACCATTATCGATATTCTGGAATACAATGACAAGGAGATTGTTCATAAATTATCTCATCAACATTTGCATATTAAGTTTTGGAAAGTAACAATTAAAGAAACGTTTGAAAACGGAATCAATCTAGAAGATTTAAAAAAATATCCTTTCCCGATTGTGATTTTTAATTTTATAGAAAAGATTTAAATATTTTTAAAATATGTATCTTTGAGTTATAATACCAATTATAAAACAATGAGTGGAACATTAAATAAGGTGATGTTGATTGGTTATCTTGGTGATGAAGTTAAGATGCACTATTTTGATGGTGGAAATTGCATTGGTAGATTTTCTTTAGCAACAAATGAAGTTTATATCAACAAAACGACCAACGAAAAGATAACTTCTACGGAGTGGCATAATTTGGTTGTAAGGAATAAAGCGGCTGAAATTTGCGAAAAATATTTATCAAAAGGAGATAAGATTTATGTTGAAGGTCGGATAAAGTCGCGTCAGTGGCAAACCGAAGATGGAGTCATAAAACATACGGTTGAGATTCAAGTAACAGAGTTTACTTTTTTGTCAACCAAAAAAAGTGCCGAAGAACACAAACAGAATCAAAGTCAAGACACTATAAAAAATAGTAACTTTGCCCCAGATAAAAACGATTTACCAGTAAATGATTTACCGTTTTGATTGTTTAACTAATCTCTTTTAATTTGGACCCAGAGCCCAGTTTACTTTTTGCCTATACTATAGATACGAATATGGTAGTTGGTTTTATCGCCATATTTACCTTGTTGTTTTGCTCTGTATTAGTTTCAGGTGCCGAAGTGGCATTATTTTCTTTGTCTCAAAAAGATATTGACGAAACGCTGCAGAACCACCCTACAAAAGGGAAAATAATTGCTAAACTTCTAGAAAGACCAAAAAAACTATTAGCCACGCTTTTGGTTGCCAATAATTTCATCAATATTGGAATCGTAATTTTGTTTTCATTTATAGGGAATAATTTATTTTCTACAATTCTATCACCAATTTTGAAATTTAGTATTGAAGTGATTTTAGTTGCATTTCTTATTTTATTATTTGGTGAAGTTTTACCTAAAGTGTATGCCAGCAGAAACAACATTAAGTTTGCCAAATTAATTGTGCATCCATTAGAGCAGTTAGTCAAACTTCTTTCGCCTATAAGTTATCCTATGCGAATGCTTACGTTCTTTCTACATAAAAAATTAGGCAAACAAAAATCAAATTTCTCGGTTGAGCAATTATCTCAAGCCTTAGAAATGACTGATTCTGAAGAAACTTCATTAGAGGAACAAAAAATATTAGAAGGTATTGTAACTTTTGGCAACACCGACACCAAACAAGTGATGTGTCCTAGAATGGATATTTTTGCTATAGAAATTGAAGAATCATTTAAGGTTGTTTATTCTAAAATAATTGAAAAAGGATTTTCAAGAATTCCAGTATACAGAGACAATATAGATCAGATAGAAGGCGTTTTGTTTGTCAAAGATTTACTGAGGTATATAGACAAAGAAGAATTTGATTGGAAAACCTTGATTAGGGAGCCTTTTTTTGTTCCTGAAAACAAAAAAATTGACAATTTGCTCAAAGATTTTCAAAATATGAAAAGCCATCTGGCAATTGTAGTCGATGAATATGGAGGGACATCAGGGTTGGTTTCTCTAGAAGATATTATCGAGGAAATAGTAGGGGATATTAGCGATGAATTTGAGGTAGAAAACCTGAGTTTCTCTAAAATTGATGATAAAAATTTTCTTTTTGAAGGCAAAATTAATCTCAAGGATTTCTACAGGATTATTAATGTTAACGAAGAACTGTTTGAGATTCAAAAAGGGGAGGCCGAAACTTTAGCGGGATTTGTTCTTGAGATTTTAGGAAACTTTCCAAAAAAAAATCAAAAAATCCTATTTGACAATTGTATTTTTAATATAGAATCGGTTGATAATAAACGCATAAAACAAATAAAAGTCACGATTGAATAAGCCTTCCTTAACCCCTCCTGAGGAGGGAAATTGTAACTTCAGTTTTTAAAATGGAAAATAAATTTAGATTACAAATGCCAACAAAACAACTTGCTATTTTCGCGATTTTGGTCGTGTTATTTTCTATTTTTAGCTGTAAGCATGACGTTTTGCCTAAGCCATCTGGCTACCTTAATTTAGAATATCCTGAGGCTGAATATGTTTATTTTGAAAATAAATGTTCTTTTAAATTTGAAATGAATTCAGAAGCAATTATCAAAGGAGAAAAAGAGTGTAACTTCACTATTACCTATCCTAAAATGAAGGCTACCATCTACTTGACTTATAAACCAGTTCAAAATAATATTGACAATTTATTAAGAGATGCTCAAAAATTAACTTATGAGCATGTAATCAAAGCGGATGATATTTTAGAACAACCTTTTTTGAATCCCAATAAAAAAGTGTATGGCATGTTTTATCGAGTTAATGGCAATGCCGCAACAAACTCACAGTTTTATGTGACCGATAGTGTCAAAAATTTTATTACGGGCTCAGTATATTTCTATGCAAAACCTAATTTTGACTCCGTAATGCCAGCCGCAAGTTATGTCCAAAATGATATGCAACGATTAATGGAAACGATTCAATGGAAATAAAAAATACCTATAATATGGTTTTTTATATTCAAAAGGATGTTTTAAGACTTGAAGTTTGAAACAGTATACGTTTTTCCATCACCTGTTTTTTCTACAACTTTAGTCAAGTTTTCAGGAGTTTGTATTGTTTTATCAAAACTTACCGTGGCCAATTTTTTATCAAAATCAACTGTTGCAGTTTGCACACCTTCCAACCCTGATAATTCTTCTTGTATGGTTTTGGCGCAGCCTATCGCACATGTCATTCCTTCTATAGTGAAATGTGTTTTTTGTAGATTTTCTGCTTTAATTTCTTTTTTAACAATAGGAGTGCTATTGTTATTTGTAGAACTAGTTTCGGTAGTTTTTTCTTTGCAGCTCACTATCAAAATGCTAGCAAAAAGCAGTGTCGATATTATTTTTTTTGATGTCATCAGGTTGGGATAAAAGAATTTTAATAAAAAACTAACAAAATTAACGAAAAAAGCAACTCTAATTCATAAAATAATTACAATTTTGACTCAAATTAAGGTTATGGATTCGAAACAGTTGAAATGGATTTATTTAGGGGTACTTTCTTTGATTTGGGGGAGTTCATTTATCTTGATAAAAAAGGGATTGATTAGCTTGACTCCTTTGCAATTAGGCTCTTTTCGAATTATTTTTGCTGCTCTTTTCTTGTTGTTAATTGGTTTTAAAAGTTTGTCAAAAATTCCGATTCATCTATGGAAATACATTGCCTTAACCTCATTATTTGGAACGTTTATCCCTGCTTATCTTTTTGCTATTGCACAAACTCAAATTGATAGTTCAGTAAGTTCCATTTTGAATTCCTTGACCCCATTGAATACTTTGGTTTTGGGAGCTTTGGCTTTTGGACTACAATTTAGACAAAATCAATTTTTTGGAATAGTAATTGGTTTTATCGGAAGTGTTTTGCTTATTTTGAATGGGGCTCTTCATCATCCAGACCAAAATTACTACTACGCAATTTTAGTTATCATAGCTTCAATTTGTTATGCAATAAACGTCAACTTAATCAACAAATATTTATCTGATTTAAAACCATTAAGCATCAGTACAGGAAATTTTCTTGTATTACTTTTTCCTGCCACATTGGTTTTGTATTTCTCTGGTTTTTTTGATGTGGTTCAAACGAATCAAGTAAAAGAATCGATTTTATATATTTTTGTTTTGGGAGTAATTGGGACTGGTATTGCCAATATTATTTTTTTTAAATTAGTTCAAATGTCATCCCCAGTTTTTGCCACATCGGTGACGTATTTAATTCCAGTAGTTGCATTTTCTTGGGGACTTTTAGATAGCGAGATGCTAACGCCAGTTCAGTTTCTTGGTGCATTTATTATTTTGATTGGGGTTTATTTATCTTCGAAAAAGTAATGTAAGCAAGTCGAAAGTTTAAAAGACGTAAAGTCAAAAGAAGCACTATTGTAAATAGTAGTTCAAAATCAAACTATTACTTATATTAATCATTACTCGGTTTTGTAAATCGGCTTATCGAGAGGATTGCCCAATTTATCAAAATAAAAAATGGGTATGTTTAGTTTTTCTAAACCAGGTATCACCTCAGAGCCTTTGCCTACAATAATTATTCTCATAGTATCTAGAAGGATATATTTATTTGCTGCTTTTTGAACTTCTTCTTTAGTAACAGCATTAATATTTTTAATATAATTGGCGTAAAAATCTTTCGGAAGATTTTCTATTTCCATATTTAAAGCATAACGTGCCACGGCTTGTGGTTGTTGTGCTTTCATGACAAATCGCCCTATGTAGCCTGCTTTTGTATTATGTAGCAGTTCATCGCTAACTTTTTCTTCTCTTATTTTTTTAATTTCTTTAATAAATTCTACTACTGCACTATCGGTAACAGCATTTCGTACCGCCGAGTTACATCTGAACTTTGAAACATATTTTCCAGATCCAATAGTTGCAGCAGTGCTATAAGTCCAAGCATGTTTTTCTCTTAGATTCATATTCAAGTAGCTATTGAAATCACTCCCGAGAATGTGAGTTGCAAATACCGAAGCGAAAAAATCGGGATCACTCATTTTTAGGGTTACACTATTTACAAATGAAATTTCTGATTGCACTGCATTGGGAACATCAACAAAATTAATTTGCATAAATGGTGCGTTTTCAGGATTAGGATAGGTTAATTTTGGAGTACTTTTTCTCTTCCAATCGCTAAATAATTTTTCAATTATTGGCTTGATAACTTTATATTTAACGTCACCAATAACTACTAAATATGCGTTTTCGGGCACAAAATAGTTGTGATAATTAGCTTCAATATCAGTTAAAGTTATGTTTTTGACAGTTTCTTCAGAAGTATATTCGCCAGAAGGATGTTGTTTTCCAAAAGTTAACACATTTATAATTCTGTTGGCAATAGCAGGAGCACTCTTTTCTTGAACTTTTAATCCCTCAAGTAACTTAGCTTTTTCTTTATCAAATTCTTCTTGCGTAAAATTTGGGTGTAAAGCACCATCAGCCATTAATTCAAGTATTCGACCAGCATATTTAGACAGAGAACTTGCATAGGATCCTTGAGAACTAAATCCAATATTGGCACCTAAAAAGTCAATTTCGTCATTAAAACTATCTTTCGATATGTTTTTTGTGCCATTACCAATCATATTACTGCATAATTCATCAACCCCTTTTTTGTTTCCTTCAGCAAAAGGAGCATTGTCAAGGCTGAGGTTAAAAGTAACTTTAGGAAGTTTGTGATTTTCAACAATCATTACTTTCAAACCATTTTCTAATACAAAGGTTTGCGGGGACTTTAAATTAACAATGGGAGATTTTCCTGGTTTGGGTTGAGTGCGCTCTTGTGCTTGCATAATTCCTGTTGCTAACAAAATGAATAGTATTGTAGTTGTTTTTTTCATGACTAGATTGCTCTTAGTTTTGAGCCTTTTCCGTTGCAGGAACATAATTCAATACTAATCTTTGATTCGGATTTAAGTATTTTTTTGCGATGTCCCTAATTTCTTCTCGTGTTATAGAATGATACATTTCAATTTCTGAATTGATCAAATGTACATCGCCATAAAGCATGTAGAATTTGGCTAAATTTTCAGCAATACCTTCCACTCCCGAGTTGGAGTTTACAAATTGATTTTCATAACTATTTTGAAGTTTTTGATAGTCTTTCTCAGAAATTAATTCTGTTTGAATCTTAATGATTTCTGTATCAATTTCCTTTAGTAAATCTTCACAAGTACTTCCCTCCATTGGTAAACCATACAAAATATACATTCCATAATCTTCTTGACTATAAGTAAATGATCCAATTTCAAGAGCCATTTTTTTATCGTCTACAATATTTTTGTATAATTTAGAACTTTTGCCATCGCTTAAATAAGAAGATATAAAATCCAAAACTCTAGCGTCTCTAGTCTTCATAGAGGGAATGCGATAGGAAGCTACAATCATTGGAATTTGGATATTAGCATCCTCATAACGAGCTTTAATTGGTTCTACAATTGGTTCTTCGATAAAAGTTTGTTTTACTAAATCAGCCCCTTTTTTGATAGAACCAAAGTACTTTTGTATCCATTCTTTAGCTTGATTTTTGTCAAAATCACCAGCAATAACTAATACGGCATTATTTGGAATATAAAATTTGGTATTAAATGCTTTAAATTCAGCTAGAGTAGCGGCATCTAAATGTTCCATCGAGCCTATGGTTGTCCACCGATAAGGATGATTTTTGAACATGTTTTCTTTAACTACTTTTATGATATTACCATAGGGCTGGTTGTCGTATCGTGTTCTTTTCTCTTCTTTAACCACTTCGTTTTGGGTATCTACTCCAATTTGATTAATGACAGGATGCATCATTCTTTCTGATTCCATCCAAAGTCCTAATTCTAAATTATTAGACGGAAATACTTCATAAAAGTAGGTGCGGTCATCAGTTGTGTTAGCAATATTGACACCACCGTTTGAGGAGACAATTTTCCACCATTCGCCACGTTTTATATTTTCTGTTCCTTCAAATAATAAATGTTCAAAAAAATGCGCCATTCCTGTTCTGTCGGGACTTTCGTCTTTTGCTCCTACATGATACATGACCGAAGTTACGACTACTGGTGCAGTCGAATCTTTGTGTAAAATAATATGCAATCCATTATCTAAATCATATTCTTCGAAAGCTACCTTCTGGGCAGAAGCAACTCCTCCAAGAAAAACCGCAGCACTTAATACCATTATTGATTTTTTCATAAGGGTTAATAAATTTCATTTACTAAATAGTAGTAAAACAACAAATATTGTTCCGTCAAAAATACCTTTTTTTAATCATGTACGGTAGCGTGAAAATATTTTGATGCTAATTTTAACAATTTTGATTCAAAAATACCTTTGAATTATAGTGTCAAGCCTTTGAAACACTAGGAAAACTTAATTCGCCTCTTTTTTTGTTATAACTAATTGCAGAATACATATTAAATTGTATATTTGCAACCTTAAAAATTTATAAAACAATTTGTTATGTATGCAATCGTAGAGATAGCAGGGCAACAATTCAAAGTTAGCAAAGACCTAAAGGTTTACGTTCACCGTTTGACAAATGAAGAAGGAACTAAAGTTTCTTTCGACAAAGTTTATTTGTTAGACGACAACGGTACAATCACAATAGGCGCCCCAGCTATAGAAGGTGCTTCAGTAGAAGCCAAAGTGTTACAACACTTAAAAGGAGATAAAGTTATCGTTTTCAAAAAGAAAAGAAGAAAAGGGTACAAAAAGAGAAACGGTCACAGACAGTATCTTACTCAAATTGTAATAGAAGGTATATCAGCAACTGGCGCTAAAAAAGTAGCTCCAAAAGCAGAAAAAGCTACAGTAGCAGCAACTGAAGAAGTAGAAGCTCCTAAAAAAGCAAAAGCTCCTAAAGTAGAAAAGTCAGAGGAAGAAGCTCCTAAAAAAGCAGCTCCAAAAGCTAAAAAAGAAGATACACAAGAATAATAACAATATAAAACTTATACGTCATGGCTCACAAGAAAGGTGTCGGTAGTTCCAAGAATGGTAGAGAATCAGAATCAAAACGTTTAGGCGTTAAGATTTATGGTGGTCAAGCTGCTATTGCTGGGAACATCATCGTAAGACAAAGAGGTTCAAAACACAATCCAGGTGAAAACGTTTACATGGGTAAAGATCATACTTTACATGCTAGAGTTGATGGAGTGGTTAAGTTCCAGAAAAAAGGAGATAATAAATCATTTGTTTCTATACTTCCGTTTGAAGCATAAGGATTCAATTTCCTTACAATATTAAAAACCCGATTCAATGAGTCGGGTTTTTTGTTTTTTAATCTATTTTAATAGCTAGACCTGACAGGTTTTTGAAACCTGTCAGGTCTGAAAAACAGCAAAAAAAACCCTCACATCGCTGCAAGGGTTTTAGTCTTAATACTTAGTACTTATATCTTAATACTAGTATCTATAATACTCTGGTTTAAACGGTCCTTCAACGCCAACACCAATATATTCTGCTTGGTCTGCACGTAAGGTTTCCAATTCAACGCCTAATTTAGCAAGGTGTAACATCGCTACTTTTTCATCTAAATGTTTTGGCAACATATAAACGTCATTGTTATAAGCAGCACTGTTTTTCCACAATTCAATTTGAGCTAAAGTTTGGTTAGTAAAGGAGTTACTCATTACAAAACTTGGGTGACCAGTAGCACAACCAAGGTTTACCAAACGACCTTCCGCTAAAATAAGAATGTCTTTCCCAGCAATAGTATATTTATCAACTTGTGGTTTGATTTCGATTTTTGAAGCACCATGGTTAGAATTTAACCAAGCCATATCAATTTCGTTATCAAAGTGACCAATGTTACAAACGATAGTTTTGTCTTTCATTTGTTCGAAGTGGCTTCCAAGAACGATATCTTTATTTCCAGTAGTGGTGATAATAATATCAGCAGTTTTAACAACCGTGTTTAATTTTTTTACTTCAAATCCGTCCATAGCAGCTTGAAGCGCACAGATTGGATCAATTTCAGTTACTGTTACAATAGAACCCGCACCTCTAAAAGAAGCAGCAGTTCCTTTTCCAACATCGCCATAACCACAAACGATTACTCTCTTACCAGCCAACATAATATCAGTTGCTCTACGAACAGCATCTACAGCCGATTCTTTACAACCGTATTTGTTATCAAATTTCGATTTAGTAACCGAATCATTTACGTTGATAGCAGGCATTGGTAACGTTCCAGCTTTTACTCTTTCGTAAAGTCTGTGAACTCCAGTAGTAGTTTCTTCTGACAAACCTTTAATTCCAGCAACTAATTCTGGGAAACGGTCAATAACCATATTGGTTAAATCACCACCATCATCCAAAATCATGTTCAAAGGTTTTCTGTCTTCGCCAAAGAATAAAGTTTGCTCAATACACCAATCAAAATCTTCTTCATTCAAACCTTTCC
>JANMZS010000036.1:0-11872 GCA_031383535.1 Flavobacterium sp. | reverse complement strand
TTTAGAGCTTTAGGCTGATTAATCATATTTTTATATGTGCGTTGAATACACTATAAATATACTGATTTTCAGCCTATTAATCTAATTTTAAAGAAGAAATTTCTTTCTTTTTTAGTTGGTTTTTCAACCCTTGATTCGCATCATTAATTATGAATTACCCTATTATAGTTCTACCATTCCTGCAGTAGCTTACAGCTTTGGCAATACTGATACTACCAATAATGTAAGAATTGCCAAGTATGATGTAACTACAGGGACTTTAATCAATTATAATACTACGGGAACATTTACCATTAGCAAATATGAGAATTATATTCTCACGGGAAGTTATTCGTTTAACGGGGTCAACCCTAATAATCCCAGCGATGTTATTCAGGTGACGGACGGTGAATTTAAAACAGTAAATATTTTTCAATAATAATTTAGGGTATTTTAATTTATACAAGCAATTTGTCCGGTATCTACATCCATATTCCTTTTTGCAAACAAGCCTGTCACTATTGCGACTTCCATTTTTCGACTTCACTAAAAAAGAAAGACGAGATGGTTTTGGCATTAGCCAAAGAAATTCAAATACGAAAAGACGAATTCGAAAATGATCCTGAATTCTCGGGAGTAGAAACCATATATTTTGGAGGAGGAACTCCAAGTAGATTGCAAATTGCAGATTTAAAATTATTGATTGATACGATTTATGAAAATTATTCAGTTACTCAAAATCCAGAAATCACGCTCGAAGCCAATCCTGATGATTTGTCCGAAGACTATTTAATTGCACTTTCGAAAATTGAAATCAACCGTTTGAGTATTGGAATTCAGTCATTTTTTGAAGACGATTTAACACTTATGAATCGGGCTCATAATTCGGTGGAAGCCAAAAAATGTCTTGAAATAGCCACTCAACATTTCGACAACATTTCGGTCGATTTAATCTATGGAATTCCGGACTCGAGCCAGAATGGCGAACAGGCGCAGCAAATGAGCAACGAAAAGTGGAAGAAAAATATAGAAATGGCACTTTCTTTTGGCATTTCACATATTTCGAGTTATGCCTTGACAGTAGAGCCCAAAACAGCATTAAGCAAACTTATTCAAACCGGAAAAATAGCACCCCCAAATGATGATTTAGCGCAAGAACATTTTCAGATTTTGGTTGAAACCCTTGAAGAAAATGGATTTATTCATTATGAATTATCAAATTTTGCGAAAGAAAACTTTTTTTCCAAAAACAACTCGTCTTATTGGTTAGGCAAAAAGTATTTAGGGATTGGCCCATCGGCTCACAGCTATAACGGAATTTCACGTAGCTGGAATGTGTCTAATAATTCGGTATATTTAAAATCATTAGAAGAAAATAAATTACCTAATGAGATTGAAATTTTATCTAAAACTGACCGTTATAACGAATATATTATGACGGGTTTACGAACGATTTGGGGAGTTTCGTTGGATAGAATAGAAATTGATTTTGGAATTGACTATTTAGATTATTTAACGCTTCAATATCAAAAATTTCTAAATAACGATTTGTTATTTATTGAAAATAAAGTTCTCAGACCAACCAAAAAAGGAAAGTTTTTGACCGATGGAATCGCTAGTGATTTGTTTATGATTCCTAAAAATGAATAAAAGATGAATCTTGAAACTTTTTATGAATATTGCCTTTCTAAAAAAGGGACAACGGAACATTTTCCGTTTGATCAAGACACTTTGGTGTTTAAAGTAGGTGGGAAAATGTTTGCTTTATCCTCCTTATTGCAATGGGAAAAAGGAACACCATCGGTTAATTTGAAATGCAATCCTGACTACGCCCAAGAACTGCGAGAACAATATGACGATATCCAACCCGCATTTCACATGAGCAAAGTACATTGGAACACCGTTGCCATAAACAGTGAGGTTTCAGATCAATTTGTCAAAAAATTAATAGATAACTCTTATAATTTGGTTTACAAAAGTTTAACTAAAAAAATACAAAATGAGATTCTTGAAACGAGGTAAAAAATTTACCGAACAGGCGAAGCAATTAGAGAATTAGGTATTACTTTTGCAAACTAGTTCTGAACACATTCAAATAAAACACCATGATTGATAATATTAAAAAATTTCTAAACGAAGAACAAGACCCGAAAGCTATTGAAAAAATCACTTCAAAACTGAATGATTTATTGATGAAAAATGAAGAAATTGGATATATTGCGGTTCAGAAAAAACCAGCTATCACCGTGTTTCCGGATAGTGTTGTTGTTACCAATAAAAGAATTATTATTTGCCAACCCAAAAATTTGGGGCTTTCGATGAATTTTACTGATTTTACTTGGGACGAGATTGAAGGGACTTTTGTAAAAGAAAATATTCTAGGTTCGGAATTTTCGTTTTCGACCAAAACACAAATTCAAGTTTCGATAGATTATATCCCAAAAATTCAGGCTAGAAAGATTTTTACCTATGCCAAAGAACAATTGGATATTTTGAAAAATGGTGTTTCAAAAAATGTGCCTCCAACTTTTGAACCAATCGAAGAAATTGAAACAGAAGAGGTAACAAATTTCGCCGAAATAATTCCGTCCTCCAACTTTTCAGAAAGTGTAACCGAAAATACATTATCAACTGGCGACATCAAATTAAATCAGTTATCTCAAGAAGAACTTTTCGAAAAACTACAGAATTATAAAAAACTCCTAGATAATGGTTTGATTTTACAAGGAGAATACGATGCCTTAAAAAAAGAAATTTTAAGCTTGATGTAATTTAAAAATTCTTCTTTACAAAATTAAAAAATAAAATTCCCCAAGCCAGTATTAACAGCAACCCCCCAATAGGCGTTACAAATCCAATTACTTTAAAATCAAAGGTGGTAAGACTATTTGTAGCCAATAAATAAATCGATCCTGAAAAGAAAAGAACCCCAAAAACGCTTAAAAAATAAATACTCTTTTTTGTTTTTTTAGGAAGTTCAGTCGCTAAACCGATGAACAATAAAAACAAGGCATGATACATTTGGTATTTTACTCCTGTTTCGAAAGTAGAAAGTTCTTCGATTGTCAACACTTTTTTTAAAGCATGAGCGCCAAATGCTCCTAAAATGATGGCAATCATTCCTAAAATTGCTCCTGTAGAAATTATTTTTTTATCCATTTTGTACTTTATTTGAATACAAAAGTATCGTATAACAAAGCAATGTAAAAGCATTTTTGAAGTTAATTTGATTGAAATAACTTAAAATTTAATTATTCTTCAATTCAAACCGAATAATAACTTGTTGTAATTTAAACATTTATGATTATTTTTGTTATATTTATTGAATCATGAGAACTATCCTAATCCTCGGCTCTGGAAGATCATCTTCATCACTAATTCAATATCTTTTGAATAAGTCAGATGAAGAAAACTTGCATCTCATTATTGGGGATATTTCGTTGTTCTCCGCTCAAAATAAAACAAGCAATCATCCCAATGCTACCCCACTCGCAATAGATATTTTTGACGAAATTCAAAGAAAAAAAGTTATTCAAAAAGCGGATATTGTCATCTCTATGTTACCAGCCCAGCTTCATATTGAGATAGCCAAAGATTGTATTGCATTTAAAAAACACTTAGTAACGGCTTCATATATTAGTGATGAAATGCAAAAACTAGATGTTTTGGTCAAAGAAAATAATTTGATTTTTATGAACGAAACAGGTCTTGATCCAGGAATTGACCACATGAGTGCCATGAAAACAATAAATGAAATCAGAGAAAGAGGAGGTAAAATGCTTTTGTTTGAGTCTTTTTGTGGTGGACTTGTAGCACCCGAATCAGATACCAATTTATGGAATTACAAATTTACTTGGGCTCCTCGAAATGTGGTTCTAGCAGGACAAGGTGGTGCAGCAAAATTTCTTCAAGAAGGGACTTATAAATACATTCCGTATTGGAATTTATTCCGAAGAACGGAATTTCTTGAGGTAGAAGGCTACGGCAAATTTGAAGCCTATTCGAATCGAGATTCGTTAAAATATATTGATATTTATGGGTTAAAAGACATTCTTACTTTGTACAGAGGCACGATTCGAAGAGTGGGTTTTTCTAAAGCATGGAATATGTTTGTACAATTGGGCATGACCGATGATAGCTACGTCATGGAAGGTTCTGAGGATATGAGCTATCGCCAATTTGTGAATTCTTTCTTGCCGTATCATCCAACGGATTCTGTCGAAATAAAAATGCGTTTGATTTTAAAAATTGACCAAGACGATATGATGTGGGATAAATTATTGGAATTGGATTTATTCAATCCTAATAAAAAAGTTGGTTTGCAACATGCCTCTCCAGCTCAAATTCTTGAAAAAATATTAAATGATAGTTGGACATTACAACCCAAAGAAAAAGACATGATTGTCATGTATCATAAATTGGGTTATGAGCTTGATGGTAAAAAAAAACAAATTGATTCCAAAATGGTTTGCATCGGAGAAGATCAGACGTATACGGCTATGGCAAAAACTGTTGGCTTACCCGTTGCAATGGCAGCATTATTAATTTTGAACGGAAAGATTAAAACTCGGGGTGTGCAAATCCCCATTCGAGAAGAGGTGTATCTGCCCATTTTGAAAGAACTGGAAGAATATGGTGTTGTTTTTAAGGAACATACTGTGCCTTATTTGGGGTATAATCCTTGAAGTTTGGGTTTAAAATAAAATTAATGTAAGAAAATATTTAAACAAAACAATATTTTTTATCTTTGGTTAAAATGTAAGGCCTTTTGCAATGCTCAAATTATATAAAATTATGAAACAAATCTTCGTCTTACTGTTTATGGTTAGTGTTACTAAAATTTCAGCACAAGACCTTCGTTTATTTGAAAATACTTGGTATTTAACAAAGATAGTTTCAAATGGGATTGATTATTTACCTCCAACGAATACTATTAATTTAAACTTTAATCAACAATACAATTCAATCAATAGTAATGCAATATGCAATTCGATGTTTGGGAACGCTATTTTTGGTAACAACCTAACTAATTTTTCTTTAAATGGGGGTGGTATCACTTTAGCAATATGTAGATCACAAAGTGATAATAGTTATGAAAATTTATATTTCGATTTTTTTATTGGTAATTATCCAAATAATAATTTCACATACACTATTAACGAAAATCAAACCGTAAAAACATTAACTATCAATTCATCTAGCAACAAACAAGCTATATACACCAATCAAAATTTATCAACTATCGATATTAAGGAATTACATTTTAAAGTTTTTTTTGATTCTACTGGAACATTTTTGAATGTTGAATTAAACAATCAATATACAGAAAATATCAAAGTAGAACTCTTTGATAGCTTAGGGAAAACTTGCAAAAAAGAATCTTTTAGTTCAGCACAAATTAAAATTTCAACTGCTGATTTAGCCAGTGGAATTTATGTTGTTAAAATAACAACGGATAATCAAGTTGGTATAAAAAAATTCATAAAACCATGATTTTTAATTACCCTGAACAGTTTGCAAAATAATAAATGTTATTCTTTGCTTGGGTCATAATTATGTTTATATTTGCACTCACAAATTTCGCGGATATGGTGAAATTGGTAGACATGCCAGACTTAGGATCTGGTGCCGCAAGGCGTGTAGGTTCGAGTCCTATTATCCGCACAAAAAAAGCTTCTCAATCGAGAAGCTTTTTTGTTTTAATGGTATTTATTTTTATTCTGGATCATTCATTTTGAAAGTATCCATAAAAGCGGTGGTATAATCCCCAGCGATATACCTTGGATCGTCCATTAATTGTCTGTGGAATGGAATAGTAGTTTTTATTCCTTCAATTACAAATTCATCTAAAGCTCTTCTCATTTTACTGATAGCTTCTTCTCGTGATTGGGCTGTTGTGATCAACTTTGCAATCATAGAGTCATAATTTGGCGGAATGGTATATCCTGAATATACATGAGTGTCTAAACGTACCCCGTGACCTCCGGGCATGTGCAAAGTAGTAATTTTTCCTGGTGAAGGTCTAAAATCATTATAAGGGTCTTCGGCATTGATTCGGCATTCAATAGCGTGTAATTGTGGTAAATAATTTTTTCCTGAAATTGGTATTCCAGCCGCTACCGAAATTTGTTCTCTGATTAAATCATAATCAATAACTTGTTCCGTAATTGGATGCTCTACCTGAATACGCGTATTCATTTCCATGAAGTAGAAGTTACGGTGTTTATCAACCAAAAATTCTACGGTTCCAGCTCCTTCATATTGAATAAATTCGGCTGCTTTTACGGCTGCTTCACCCATTTTTTGACGTAATTCATCAGTCATGAATGGAGAGGGAGTTTCCTCGGTCAGTTTTTGATGACGACGTTGCACAGAACAATCTCTTTCAGAAAGGTGACATGCTTTTCCATAAGAATCTCCTACTACCTGAATTTCGATATGTCGTGGTTCTTCAATAAGTTTTTCTAAATACATCCCGTCATTACCGAAAGCTGCTGCTGATTCTTGACGAGCACCTTCCCATGCTTTTAGCAATTCATCTTCCTTCCATACGGCACGCATTCCTTTTCCTCCTCCACCTGCAGTTGCTTTAAGCATGACAGGATAACCGAATTTTTTTGCAATTTTTTGAGCTTCTTCAAAAGATTTTAAAATTCCTTCAGAACCAGGTACACATGGAACACCAGCAGCTTTCATTGTGGCTTTGGCCGAAGCTTTATCCCCCATTCTATCAATCATTTCTGGAGAAGCACCAATAAATTTAATACCATGTTCTTGACATATTTTCGAAAACTTAGAATTTTCAGAAAGAAATCCATATCCAGGATGAATGGCATCTGCATTTGTAATTTCGGCTGCTGCAATAATATTTGACATTTTCAAATAAGACAAGTTACTTGGTGGTGGTCCTACACAAACTGCCTCATCAGCAAATTTTACGTGTAAACTTTCGGCATCAGCGGTAGAATATACTGCCACCGTCTTAATGCCCATTTCTTTACATGTTCTAATGATGCGAAGTGCAATTTCTCCCCTATTTGCAATTAATATTTTTTTAAACATCTTTTAAAAGTTAAAAGTTAAAAGTTAGAAGTTAGAAGTCAAGAATGCAATTGATTTGAAGCTAAAAGTTGATTAAGGTTCAAATCTGCTCCCGAAGCTTCGGGACTAAAATCTGCAATCTAAAATCTTAAATTTACGACGGATCTACTAAAAACAAAGGTTGGTCATATTCTACTGGTGACATATCGTCTACTAAAATTTTAACGATTTTTCCTGAAACTTCTGATTCGATTTCGTTGAATAATTTCATTGCTTCAATCACACATAGCACATCTCCTTTTGCGATAGTGCTCCCTACTTCAACAAACATGGGTTTGTCTGGTGTAGGTTTTCTATAGAAAGTTCCAATAATTGGAGATTTTATAGTAATATAATTAGAATTTTCAGTTGCAGGAGCTGCTGGAATAGGTGCTACAGGAGCAATTTGTTGAGGAACTGCCGCTTGTTGAATAACTGGCTGAGCAGGCATTTGTTGAACGTATGTGGTTTCAGTAGTATTACCTTCTAATGTTGTTCTAATAGTGATTTTTACATCATCCATTTCTAATTTAACTTCAGCAACACCTGAATTTGCTACAAATTTGATTAGGTTTTGAATTTCTTTTAAATCCATAATTATTTGTTTTTAGTTTAAATTTAATTTTTATCGTAAGCCCATTTCAAGTATATTGATCCCCAAGAGAATCCTCCTCCAAACGCGGCAAATATAATAGTATCCCCTTTTTTAAATAAATGTTCAAAATCACTAAGAACCAGTGGTAAAGTTGCAGAAGTAGTATTTCCGTATTTTTCAATATTCATTAATACTTTTGAATCTTCTAAATTCATTCTATTAGCAGTGGCATCTATAATTCTTTTGTTAGCTTGGTGTGGCACCAACCAAGCAACATCCTCATTGGTCAAGCTGCTTCTTTTCATAATCATCTCACAAGCATCGGCCATATTGGTAACAGCGTATTTAAAAACTGTTTTTCCGTCTTGGGTAATATTATGTTGATTGTCTGAAACAGTCTGCTCAGAAGCTGGATAAAGAGAACCTCCTGCTGTCATTTTTAAAAAATCTCTTCCATCACCATCGGTTCTTAAATATTCATCTTGTAACCCTAAACCTTCATGATTAGGTTCAAATAACACTGCCCCTGCTCCATCGCCAAAAATGATACAAGTAGCCCTATCGGTATAGTCTACAATTGACGACATTTTATCGGCACCTATCAGTAATATTTTCTTGTATCTTCCTGATTCTATATAAGCCGCAGCGGTTGACATTCCAAACAAGAAACTAGAACAAGCGGATTGTAAATCATAAGAAAAGGCATTTGTTGCACCGATTTCGGTTGCTACATAAGCTCCTGTAGAAGCAACTGGCATATCTGGTGTTGCGGTTGCCATGAGTAGTAAATCTATTTCTAAAGGATCAATATTTGCTTTTTTGATTAAGTCTAGTGCAGCATTTATAGCTAAAAAAGAAGTTCCTTTACTGTCGTCTTTTAGAATTCTTCGTTCTTTTATTCCGGTTCGGGTCGTAATCCACTCATCGTTTGTATCAACTAATGTTTCTAAAATTTGGTTTGTTAAAACATATTCAGGAACATAGGCTCCAACTGCTGTAATTGCGGCTGTGATTTTATTCATTTTCTTCTACTTTTACTATTCAATTGGATGAATTCTAAAATTTTTAAAGGCCATAAAATTACAAAAAAAATATAAACCTTAGTGTTTTTAAAGCTTCTTATTTACTTGAAAATTGCAAACAACAAAAAACTCCCACAAAGTGAGAGTTTGAAATATTATTTACTAAAAATACTAAGCAAGCGCTACAGATTTATCTATAACAACTTGACCTCTATAGTACATTTTTCCTTCATGCCAATAAGCTCTGTGGTATAAATGTGCTTCTCCAGTGATAGGACAAGTAGCGATTTGTGCTACGGTAGCTTTGTAATGTGTTCTTCTTTTATCTCTTCTTGTTTTGGAGATTTTTCTCTTAGGATGTGCCATTTACTATATTATTTATCCGTTAATAGTTGCTTTAATTTGTCCCAACGAGGGTCAATATTTTCTTCTGTTGTATTCTCTTTTTTTAGTTCTTTTACTGTTAATTCTTTCAGTTTTGTTAAAGCTTCAGTTGTTAAACTTCCATCTTTAATTCCTGGATGAATTCGTCTTAGAGGTACTGAAAGCACTATCATTTCATAAATATATTGTGCTATATTTATTTGAAATTCTCCATGAGGAATAATGAGTAATTCTTCATTATTATTATTGTATTCGTCTCCAAAACGCACTATCAATTTCATATTACCTTTAACCGGCAGATCAAATTCTTCGTTTGTCATATCACAAGGAACATTGACCGTTCCTTTGTGTTTGAAAACCAACTCTAATAGAGTGCTTTTTTTTTCTAAAACTACATTTACTTTGATATTAGAATTATTAAATTCCTGATAATCAAAGTTTTCAAAGAACGCATTATTTATTTGATATTCGAAATGATGTTTCCCTAGCTTTAATCCTATAAATGGAATTAAAAATTCTTTAGTCTTGTCCATTTCAATAACAATTTACCCTAAACTTCGGGAGTGCAAAGATATAAAATTATTACAAACCTAATAACCTTATTTATCTTTTTTTATTTATATCTGTTTTTCTTTTATTTTTAGCGGTTTTTGACTAATTTCTGCATATTGAATCCTTGAATTATAGATGTCAATTGCCAAATAAATCGCTTCTTTAAATGAGTTAAAATCTGCGATGCCTTTTCCTGCAATGTCATAAGCTGTACCGTGATCTGGAGAAGTTCTCACTTTATTTAAACCTGCGGTATAATTTACGCCATTCCCGAAGGACAAAGTTTTAAAAGGAATTAATCCTTGATCATGATAGGTTGCAATAATGGCATCATATCGCTCATATTGATTACTGCCAAAAAAACCATCGGCTGCAAAAGGACCAAATACCAATGTCCCTTTTTCAAATATTTTTTTTAAAGCAGGTTTTAATATTGTATCTTCTTCTTTGCCTATAACTCCTCCATCGCCACAGTGGGGATTTAAACCTAAGACGGCGATTTTAGGCTTATTTATAGAAAAGTCTTTAATTAAAGACTGCTTTATTGTTTCTATTTTTTTGATAATCAATTCTTCTGTCAAATGCGAGGCTACTTCATTAATGGGGATATGATCCGTTAATAATCCAACTTTTAAATTATCCTGAACCATCAACATTAGAGCATCGCCTTCTAGCTCTTGATTTAAATAATCCGTATGACCTGGAAATTTAAAATCGTCTGCTTGGATATTGTATTTATTTATTGGTGCCGTTACTAATACATCGATTTGCCCTTCTTTTAAAGCTTTGGTTGCTGCCACAAAAGATTTTATAGCATATTTACCTATTTTCTCGTCATTAACGCCAAAATTAATTTCAACATTTTCTTGCCAAACATTCAAAACATTTATTTTTCCGAGTACAATTTGATCCAATCTATCAATTCCATGTAGGATTGATGTAGATTCAAAAATCTTTTTCACAAACGAAAGTATTTTAACATTGGCAAAAATGACAGGCGTACACAATTCTAACATTCGAGAATCTTCAAATGTTTTTAAAATAACTTCGCTTCCAATACCGTTTAAATCTCCAACTGAAATTCCAACGATTATATTTTCTGCTTTTTTTATCATGACATCCCGTTATTTATTGCTAATTTTGAACTGCAAATTTAGTAAAATAAAATTAAGAAATGTTTACAGGAATCATAGAAACCCTTGGCGTAATTCAAGAAATAGAAAAAGAAGATGACAATTTACATATTACCATAGATTCTAAAATTACTGAAGAACTTAAAATAGATCAAAGCGTTGCGCATAATGGCATTTGTTTAACCGTAGTCTCTATTCAAAACAACCTATACACAGTAACTGCAATTGGGGAAACCATAAATAAAACAGCTATTTCTAATTGGAAAAAAGGAGGTGTCATCAATCTTGAAAGAGCTATGAAATTGGGTGATCGATTAGATGGACACATTGTTCAGGGGCATGTTGATCAAATTGGAAATTGTGTTACTATTCAAGAAACTAATGGGAGTTGGCTGTACACTTTTAAATATGACGAATCGCTACAAAATATTACAATAGAAAAAGGCTCCATTACAGTAAATGGGGTTAGTTTGACAGTGATTAATTCTAAAATAAATGAATTTAGTGTTGCTATAATTCCATACACTTTTGAGCATACTAATTTTAACACTTTCACAGTAGGCACAAAAGTAAATCTTGAATTTGATGTTATTGGCAAATATGTTTCCAGATTATACGCCAATAAATAGTATTATGTTTTTGCTTTTTGAATGTGATTAAAAATAACATACATCCCAAAGAACAACGTAATTAGTATTAAAAAAGGCATGTTTTCATCAATTGACAAACCCGGTGGAGATGGAGGTAATCTGCCATTATTTGGCGGTGGTGGGTCAGGAGCTGCCAATACCGTTACTAAGCCTAGTATCAGGCAGAAGATTAAAATAAAAACCTTTTTTAAAATAATTTTCATTTTTTAAATTAAAAACAATGTTACTTTTAATTTTTAACTCCTAAGTGGTTAAAAAACAAGTTACAAAGTTACACGTTTATTAATTATAAATCAATCATGTTGTCGATTAATTGCGTTTTTTTATCGATAAAGTGCGTTTTGCTTTAAAATAAATAAAAAAAACCTCTCAAAATAAACATATTTGAGAGGTTTTTGGTGGTCCCACTTGGAATCGAACCAAGCACCTACTGATTATGAGTCAGTTGCTCTAACCGAATGAGCTATAGGACCGTTG
>JANMZS010000200.1:0-8402 GCA_031383535.1 Flavobacterium sp. | reverse complement strand
AACGGCTCCCGCTTTGTCGAGGTTTTCGAGAGAGTTTACTCTCGAAGAAAATCCGTCAAAGCGGTTGATGGGAGAACGTCGTGCGAATGCAACGATGTTTTCACAGCAACCGCGTAGCGGGAGCCGATGGGAAAAAGAGTCCCAAAGGGCGATTTTTCCCATCTTGTCAATAGGTCTGACAATGTCCGACTTATACACCCAAAATTGGGTCGCTTTGTCTGACAAACGTCATACATTATTATTAAAGCGAAGATATAAAAAATTCTTACAAATATTAAAGAAGTTTTTTTGAGGTTCATTTACCCCCCAATCGCAATCATACTGCGATTGTCTTGATTTAAAACAGGATTATCGACAGCATCGATAGTTTCCATTCCGGCGCGTATTTTCTTTTTGTTTTGGATTGCAAAAGCAATTAGATTTTCTAGGGATTCTCCTTTTCGGTAAGGGGTGAGTAAATCGGTTTCGGCATTAGAGAAAAGACAGTTTTTTATGCGACCGTTGGCAGTCAATCGGATTCGATTGCAACCATCACAAAACGGATTGGTTATAGAACTAATAATGCCAAAGCTGCCCAAGTAGTTTTTTATTTTAAATTCACGAGCCGTGAAATTTTTTTCGTTTTCTAGAGTTTCTAGCGCTGTGGCTGGAAAATGATTTTGAACTTGTTCCAAGATTTCGTGTTGGCTTACCATTTTACTTCTGTCCCAATCATTACCTGCAAAAGGCATGAATTCGATAAACCGAATCGAAAGGGGTAGAAACTCCGTAAGTTTAATAAAATCGATAATTTCGTTGTCGTTAAAGCCTTTAATCAAAACCACATTGACTTTGATTTTAAATTCGTGATTCAAAAGTAAATGCAAATTATCAATCACTTTTTCGAACTGATTGCGCAACGTGATAGTTTCAAATTTAGCAGGGACTAAAGTATCTAAACTCAGGTTGATTTTCATGATGTTGTATTGCTTTAAAATAGCAATATGCTTATCTATTAAGATTCCGTTGGTAGTAATCGAAATCTCGGTATTGAGTTTTGCTAATTGGGCAATGATTTCTGGAAAGTCTTTTCTTAATAAGGGTTCGCCACCTGTAAGTCGGATTTTATCGACACCATTATTTACAAAGGTTTTTGCAATTTCATAGATTTCGTCAGCGGTCATCAAACTCGCTTTTGGACTCAACGCAATACCGTCAGCTGGCATACAATAGGTGCAACGCAAATTGCATTTCTCGATTAAAGAAATACGCAAATAATTGTGTTTGCGTCCAAAATCATCCGTTAAAACCGTCTTATTGGCTATCATGATTATTGCCTTTTAAAATATGAAATACATGCAATACATGCGGAAAAATAGCATCCATAGATTCTTTGGCTCCATTAGCAGAACCTGGCAAAGCCAATACTAAAGCGTTGCCTAAAGTTCCCACAACAGAACGAGAAAGCATCGCATACGGCATACGATCTTGACCGTATTTGCGAATGGCTTCTTCGATGCCTGGAATTCTGGTTTCTAGCAGAGATTCTAAAGCTTCGGGGGTGACATCTCTTGGCGAAAGCCCCGTTCCTCCTGTGAAAATTACCAATTGATTCTCTTTGGCAAAACGTATTGTACGTTCTTGAATGACCTCAACCTCATCTGGAATCACTTCATAATGTGTGGTGTCAACACCAGAAAGACCGAGTTTTTCGACAATAATTTTACCTGATTTATCTTCTTTATCTCCCGCAAAAATAGAGTCAGAACACACAAAAACCGCTGCTTTGATTCCCGCAGGAAACCTATTTTTATAGGACGATTTTCCGCCATGCTTACTAATTAATTTAATATTCGAAATTTCGATATTCTTATCAATTGGTTTGAGCATGTCATACATAGTAAGGGCTACTATAGAGGCACCGTGCATGGCCTCGACCTCAACCCCAGTTTTATAAACCGTTTTTACTGTGAAAATAATAGCAACACTTAAATCCTTGATTTCATATTCTACCGAAGTAAACTCGATAGGAATAGGATGGCAATCGGGTATCGCTAAATGGGTGTTTTTTACAGCAAACAATCCCGCTGTTTTTGCCATTTCGAATACATTACCCTTTGGAACTAGATTGTTTACGATAGCATCTATAGTGGCTTGAAGGCTAACATTTACTGTAGCCATAGCCGTTGCGGTTCGCAGTGTGCTTATTTTATGTGTGATGTCAACCATTCTTTAGGTGTTTTTCTTCCAAGTAAAAGTATTGTCTAACAAGTTTCTGAGTATTCTAGTCTGTAATGACTAAAATTTCGAGGCATTTGTAAAATATTCATTAACAAAAGTTTTTTGTCCCTCTTTAAAGATATTATAACAATTAAAATTAATTAAAATTCCTTTTGGAGCCTTTAAAAGTTTCATATACGTAAGAAGTTGTGCTTCGTGTATAACATTAATTTCAGTAACAGCTTTTAATTCAACAACAAGGCATTTTTCAATAAATAGATCACATTTAAAATCAATTTCAAGATCTTTATTCTTGTAAATAACTGGAATCCTCATCTCTGTAGAAAAATTAATTTTTCTATTAGACAATTCTTCTTTCAAGCATTGATGATATACATTTTCTAACAAACCCCTCCCCATTATTTTATGTACTTCTATGGCAGCACCAATGACATCGTAAGTTAACTCATCTAAATATTTTTGTGTTACCATAGTATTTTATTTCTTTAACCACATAGATTGCTTCGCCTGTTCGCTATCGCTCGGGTCATAGGTTTTTATATTTAACAGTTTACATAGAAGTTTCACTTTTTCAGATAAGTAACTATGTTGAAAAATAGTATATTTTCTATTAAGCCTTTATAATTAAACACAAGCTATGAATCTATGTGGTTTAAAATATGCAACTTTTGTGTTATCATTATAATTAATTTCTTTAACCACATAGATTGCTTCGCCTGTTCGCTATCGCTCGGGTCATAGGTTTTATATTTAACAGTTTACATAGAAGTTTCACTTTTTCAGATAGGTAACTATGTTGAAAAATAGTATATTTTCTATTAAGCCTTTATAATCAAACACAAGCTATGAATCTATGTGGTTTAAAATAAGTAATCTACATATTTTAATCTTTGCAATTTACATTTAATTATTTTTCTTCCATGTAAAAGTATCATTTTCGAATAGTTCTTTTCCAAAAATAGGCACTTCGGTTTTAACCCAATTCACGATAGCTTCGGTAGCCTCATACACCTGTTTTCTTCGGGTAGCAGAAACAAAAACAAACAAGCAAATTTCACCCGCTTTGACTTCGCCCAAACTGTGGTAAATGTGCATACAAACCAAATCGAATTGGGCAAAAGCACGTTCTCGAATTTCGGCTAATTTTTCTTCTGCCATTTCTTCATAAGCGGTGTAATCTATTGCCACGACTGTGTTTCCTTCTATTACATCGGCTCGAACTTGACCTAAAAAAATGTTGTGGGCACCAATAGTCGTTTTCGATTGGTGTTTCGCAATAGAATTAGCAATAAATTCAGAAAAAATTGCGCCTTGTATGAAAACTGATTTTTTGCTCATAATTTATGTGTTTTAGAAAATGGAAACCGTTTCGGTATTAATTTTTTCAATAGCAATTACACCTCCACTAATACTTTTGACATTCTTGAAATCATATTTCATAAGAATTTCAACTGCTTTCTTGCTTCTAATTCCAGATTGGCAAAACACAAAAATTACTGAGTCAACATTCAATTTCCAGACTTCTTTTTCTAAAATATCCAATGGAATCTGAATACTGTTCTCTATAACATTTTTTGGATTTTCATCAAAATTGCGAACATCCAGAAAAACCACTTTAGGATTATGAGTACGTGCTAATGCTTGAGAAGCTGAAATTTCTTGAATAGCATTATTATATCGCTTTTCAAAATCTAAAACACTCATTTCTTTGACATTAGATTTAGAAAATTCAAACTTTTGCTGTTCGTTATTCAACATCGTATACACCAATAATTGTCCCGAAAGCACTTCTCCTATTCCCAAAATCATTTTCAAGACTTCGTTGGCTTGAAACATTCCAATAATTCCAACGGATACTCCCAAAACTCCAGATTCATTACAATTTGTGGTTTCTGTAGATTGCTCTGGAAAAAGACAACGATAGCTGGGTCCGTTTTGATAATTAAATACCGAAACCTGTCCCTCAAATTTAAAAACTGACCCATATACAAAAGGAGTTTTAGTCACTATTGATGCGTCATTAATTAAATATTTGGTATTTAAATTATCGGTTGCGTCAACTACAATATCATAATTTTCGAATAACGAAATCACATTTTTCGGAATTAATTTTTCGTGATATGCGTTTATTTTAACCCCAGAATTAAGAGCTAACGCCATTTTTTTGGCCTCGCTAACTTTACTCTCACCAATCGAATTTGTTTTGTAAATAACTTGGCGTTGTAAGTTGCTTAGGTCAACAATATCATCGTCAATTATCCCTATTTCTCCAATTCCAGCTGCCACAAGATAAGGCAAAACTGCCGACCCTAATCCACCAACACCAACAATTAAAACCTTGGCTTGTTTCAATTTATCTTGCCCCTCTAATCCCACTTCAGAAAGTATAATTTGTCGGTTGTATCGTGATGTTTCCATAAATGTATTATTTAAGAATTCCCCAGCCAAGGCGGGGTTAGGGGGCTTAACCTCCAGCAAAAGGAGGCAATAAAGCAATAACATCGTTATCTTTTAAACGATATTCGGCTGAACTTTGTACCATTTTTTGATTGACCGCTACGGTAAATGACAACTCACTTAATGGATGTTTTAGTTCTAAAACGGATAGCAAATCACTCAACGAGTCATTCGAAAAAGAAAATTCCTCTTCCTTGCTTTTTGTTTGTTCAGCAATAGCACCAAAATACTTTACGGTTATCATTCGATAATATTTAAGTTTTGAAAAATAAAATCATCATTCTCATTTTTTAAATAGGAATCCCATTGAAAATTATTTTTGACCACTTCGCCAATTATTATGATGGATGGCGAAGCCATTTGATGTTCTTTGACCAACTCCTGAATTGAAGAAATAGTTCCTATTATTTTTTTCTGGTTGCTTTTTGTGCCATTTTGGATAATCGCCACAGGCAAATTGTCGGTTCTATTTTGTTGGTAAATCAAAATAATTTCGTCCAATTTATTCATTCCCATCAAAATCACGACGGTAGCTGTCGATTGAGCAGCTAGAGTAACATCTTTAGACAATTTATGCTCAGATGTGGTTCCAGTAATTACCCAAAAACTTTCAGAAATGCCACGTTGGGTAAGGCTAATTCCATTAGATGCTGGTACGCCTAAGGCAGACGATATTCCGGGAACAATAGCCGTTTCGATGCCAAATCTTTCAACAAACCCAATTTCTTCACTCCCTCTACCAAAAATAAATGGATCTCCACCCTTAAGTCGAACCACATGACCGTGCTGTTGCGCCATCGATACAATAAGCTCATTAATTTGATCTTGGGAATACGCATGACAGCCAAAACGTTTGCCTACAAAAACAATTTCGGCTTGTTTGGCATACTGCAATAATTCTTCATTAACCAGGGCATCATACAAAACAACATCCGCATTTTCTAATGCTTTTATCGCTTTCAAAGTAATCAACTCGACATCTCCAGGTCCTGCGCCTACTATCGTTAGCTTTGGTTTATTGGTATGTATCATTTTATTCACACTTAAATTAATTCTAGCGCTTCTAAATCGGCTAGAGAATTAATGTTTTTAAACAATTTCGTATTTTCTTCTTCAATCGGAATCAATTGATGTTTACTTTTTGAAATAAAATCCATCATTTTTAACGAATTAGAATCTATGGCATTTTTCAAAACTGAAATTAAATTTTTAGAATACATTCCAATCAAAGGATGAATCCGATTACTATCTCCAAAAACTGTAATAGCTACACCATCAGAGTGATTATCTATTAGTTGCTGAATTATTTGAGTAGAAATTAATGGAATATCACAACTTAAAATCAAATTAGTATCAAAATCCGAATGAACTAATGCCGAATATATGCCACCCAAAGGGCCTTTTTCTAAAACTATATCTTTTACTATTTTATACCCTAAATAATCGTAATCACTAGAATTGGTTACCAATTGAATATTTTTCGAAATTGGCAAAACAGCATCAATAATATGTTCTATAAAAGCTTTGTTTCGATACAAAACCAATCCTTTCTCGGATTGCATTCGGCTACTTTTTCCACCACAAAGAATAGATACTTGCATACTGATTATTATCAAATGATTAGCTTGAAACTAGCAATCAAAATTACCGAAGCTAAAACATATTTCAAAACTTTATTCGAGAAATAACCGCTACCGTAATAAGCGCCTAAAACTCCCCCAAAAACTGCTATCGGCACTAAATAAAAGCTATCCGTAGGAAATGATTTGTCTCCCATAAAATAACCTGTAAGTCCCGCAATTGAATTGACAAAGATAAACAAACTAGAAATAGCAGCAGTCTCTTTTAGCGTTGCCCAACCCAATAACAATAGTATTGGACTCAGAATTACGCCACCACCAATACCTAACATTCCAGATAATAGCCCGATTCCGAAACCAATTGCCATAGCCAAAGCGTTATTTATTGGAGTGATTTTATTTTCTTGCTGGTTAAAAAACCCAAATAGTCTCAAAGCAGCAAAAATCAAAATGATGCCTAACAAAATCTTGTAAAAATCATTTTCTAAAGGTACCATACCGCCAATAAATGCCGCAGGAACTGAGGTGATTGCAAAAGGATAAAACAGCTTGAATTTAAAATGTTCTTTTTGGTAATAAAAGAAAAAAGAAATTCCGGAAACAAATAAATTAAGCAAAAAAGCAGAAGGTTTCATTACCAAAATAGGAAAAGAAAAAAGACTCATTATTGCCAAATATCCAGAAGCACCTCCATGACCCACACTTGAATACAAAAAAGCGACAACCGCCATCAAAAGGCAGAACAGAATAAAAAAATTTGTATTAACTATTTCCATTTTTTAATTTGTTAAAGTATTGGGATAACTACAACTTCTTGATTTTTTTTGATACTTACCGCCTCAAAAGGCAAATAAATTAAGGCATTTGCCATAGCAAAACTATTTAACATCGCCGAACTTTGGCTTTCTAAAATTGTCACTGAATCAGCATCATAAAACGCTTTTAAAAAAAGTGATTTTCCCGAGTTATTTTCGAACTCGCTCGTAATTTTTCTTTTGATTTTGGGCAAATGAATGGCCTCGAAACCCATACTTATTTTTAAGGCAGGATATACATAGACAAAAAAGCAAGTTAATGCAGAGGCGGGATTTCCTGGTAAGGCAAAAACAAGGGTTTTATTTTTTTTACCAAAAAACAAGGGTTTTCCTGGTTTTTGATTGATTTTATAAAATAATTCTTCGACCCCATTAAACAATAAAGCTTCTTTAACAAAATCATAATCACCAACCGAAATTCCTCCTGATACCAAAACTACATCAAATTCAGAAAGACACGCTTTTAAAGCTTTTTTAGTTGTATTTAAGCTGTCTTTTACCCTGATTTTTTTAATTTTATTGATTCCCATTCCATGTAATGCAGCTTCGAGCATGATGGAATTACTTTCGAAGATTTTACCTTTCGGTAATTTTTTTCCAGGAGCAACCAATTCGTTTCCTGTGACTACAATAGCTACTTTTGGCTTGGCAAAAACTTGTATGTCTGTTATGCCTAAACAGGCTAAAAAACCAATAGCTGCTGGAGTAATAAGCGTATTTTTATCGAGAACTAGTGCTCCTTTTTCTATTTGCTCTCCTTTTTTTCTAACATTAGCAAAACAAGAAGGCATTTTAATAATTTCAAGAATATCTCCAGTTCTCGTAGTATGTTCTTGCATGACTACCGTATCTAAATCTTCGGGTACAAAGGCACCTGTAAAAATTCGAACAGCCTCGTCTTTAGCCGTTTTTATAGCAGAAGAGTCTCCAGCTTGAAAAGTGCCAACAACTTTAAATTCCTGCAATTCTGAATGCAAAAAAGCATAACCATCCATTGCCGATTGTCGAAAAGGGGGCATATCTATGGGAGCATAAATAGGTTCTGCCAAAATATAATGAAGCGACTTGGACACTTTTATTTTTCTGGTTGGCATTCGACAACTTTGGGCTGCAATAATCGATAAGGCTTCTTCGACTTGTATCATCTTTCTTTTATAAAACCAAACCCGTTGGGTGTAATTCAATTTTTTTATTTTTTTAACCACATAGATTCATAGATTTTAAAAATTAAGAAAAGAAGTTTCACTTTTTTTTAGAATACAGAGCTAGTTGAACCCATAAAATGGGCTATCAAATTCTTTTTTCTATGAATCTATGTGTTTAAAATTTA
>JANMZS010000247.1:0-1738 GCA_031383535.1 Flavobacterium sp. | reverse complement strand
TGGGTTTTGAAATTGTAGCCGAAGAAGATTTAGAAATAGGTCATGGCTATTTAATGGAAGATTATAAAATGGAATTGAAGTTATAATAAAAAAGCAAACCTCGCTTATCCCGAAGTTTCGGGAGCTTAAACGAGGTTTTTTTATGTTTTTTAAAAGTTTAATTTTTTGGAAAGGATGTACAACAGTTACCGCTGTTATAGTTAGGTCAAACTATATGCTTAAAATTATTTCATCTGGATTAAAAGCTTGTATTTCACTGGCTTTAAAATCTTTCGTATTTCTGGTAACAATACAATCAATTTTATTAATTGAAGAAGCACAAAGGATTTGAATTGAATCTTCAAAATCCCTATGATTTGAACGTAAACCTTTCTTTAAAATAGCTACATCTACGGCAACTACTGTAAGGTAATCAAGGAGATTATATAAAACATCTCTAAGTTCTTTTTCGGTAAGATATTTTTTTAATAAATAGTGTGTTGTGGCAATTGAATGTGATGAGGTAAAAAGTTCAATTTCTTTCAATTCAGCTTTCTGAAATATTTGGATTGCATATTTGCTAAAAGGCTTTCTGTCAGCAATTAAATCAACAATGATATTGGTGTCTAAAAACAATTTTTTCATAAATGTAAAATTTGATTTTTTAGCGGTCATATATGGTATCGCCTTTTACTTATTGGTGTTTGTTTGCAACAAACTCTTTGTTAGTGGCGATTTCATAAATGTTTCTCTTCTAATGCTGCACGCAATGCTGCTTTTTCGTCAAAATCTTCAGGAAGAGTAACAACCCCAACTAGCTTTTTTAATTTAGGCGATAACTCATTGTTAGCACTTTCTTTTGTGATTGTTGTTAAGTAATTTTCAATTATTTCTGAAAGGCTTCTGCCAGTATTTTTCGCATACGATTTTGCTCTTTCTATAACGGATTTTTCTACAGTTAAGGTGAGTTTAGTTGTCATGATACGTGTTTTTTTTTCAAATATACGTATTTAATTTTGAATTTCCAAAATGTTTCCCTATTGTGGTAGTATTTCATTGACTAACATCAGTCTGTCTAAAAGCCTCCGTTTGTTTGTTTTTTTGATTAATTATGAGGTAAATATAGTTGATTTTGACTACAAAAAATCAGTTCATAGAAAAAGTCACAGGATTGTTTTTCAACAAAAAGAGGTCGTAAACAGGCTTAAAAAAATTGCTTTCTATGACTTGAAAAACTTATTTCTAAGCACCTCATTTTTTACAAACCACAATTTCAATCTAAAAACAAACCTCGCTTATCCCGAAGTTTCGGAATCTTAAACGAGGTTGTTTTTTATGTTTATTTTAAAAGTTTAATTTTTTGGAGAGGTTGTGCGACGGCTACCGACGTTATCGGTTCGGGCATTTATTTAATTATGTTGTTTCTCTCTTGTCGTCTTTTATTAGGTCTTTAGCAAAGTCAATAAACAATTTGTGTGCTTTCGTAAATGAATATCTCTCGTTGTTTTGTTTTACAGCAATATTTCGTTTTACCATAATTCCAATATGTCGTTTCAAACTTTCTTCATTGTTTAGTTGTTTATTTGCTTTAATTACATCTGACCACGAAGAATTTTTGAAGTATTCAATTATCTCGTCAATGTGAAATTCGGAATAATTAAGTTCTTCTAAAAAGTTTTTCCCATCTTTATCAAGTTCATAGCATAAAATTGAAAAGAAAATTGAAAAATCTCTTGAAGTGTTTTCATTTGTATCGCTT
>JANMZS010000243.1:0-11077 GCA_031383535.1 Flavobacterium sp. | reverse complement strand
TGATATGTGTTTTATACGGTTTTGTATAAGGAAAAAGTTTTATAAGGTTTTTATCCATTAGCTCAATTGCATATCAGCAATGATGTTTTTGATTTTGTTATCTAAAATAGTTTCTACTTTAGTAAAGCTTTCTACGCTGTCTAATTCGGCATTTACACTAATGTAGAATTTGATTTTTGGTTCCGTTCCACTAGGTCTAGCGCAAATTTTAGAACCATCTTCGGTATAATAAATAAGCACATCTGCTTTAGGCATATTGATGATTTCTTTTTCGCCTGTCAATAAATTTAAAGCAACCGAATATTTGTAATCTTCTAGCATAACGACTCTTTGTCCGTTAATTTCTTTCACTGGATTTTCACGTAAGGAAACCATCATTTGGTTAATTTCGGCTAGTCCTTCCATTCCCTTTTTAGTAATCGAAATCAAATGCTCTTTATAAAAACCATGCTCAACATATAATTTCAAAAGCTCTTTATATACCGTGCTACCTTTAGCTTTGGCTTGAGCCGCAACCTCGCATATTAATAATGTAGCAGCAACAGCATCTTTATCGCGAACCGCATCTCCTACCATAAACCCAAAACTTTCTTCTCCACCACCAATGAATTGTTGTTCAGGAAAATCTTTGATCATTTTGGCAATCCACTTGAAACCCGTCAAACCGACTTTGAATTCTACACCATAAGCCGAAGCCAATTCCACAATCATAGGTGTTGAAACGATGGTTGAACCCACGAATTGTTTTCCATTGATTTTACCTGCTTTTTTCCATTCTTCTAATAAAAAGGCAGTCATCAAAATCATCGATTGATTACCGTTCAATAAGGTCATTTTCCCTTCATTGTTTCGAACCGCTACTCCCAAACGATCACAATCTGGGTCGGTACCAATCACAATATCCGAATTAGTTTTGTCGGCTAATGCCAATGCTAATGTCAGTGCTTCGGGTTCTTCTGGATTTGGAGATTTTACGGTTGGAAAGTCGCCATTTGGCATTCTTTGTTCTTCAACGATATGTATATTATTATACCCAGCTGTTGCAAAAGTTTCAGGCATGACAGTTATCGAAGTTCCATGTAATGAGGTGAATACAATGTTCAAATTATCTTTTGCTTCTTGAGGTGTTTTAAAACTAGCGTTCTCAACTGTCGATTTAATAAAAGCTTGGTCAATTTCAGCATCGATAAAATGAATCAAATCTTCATTAGCATCAAATTTAATTTGGTTGTAATTTAGGTTTTCGATAGTATTGATAATAGCATCATCTTCTGGCGGAACGATTTGTCCACCATCTTCCCAATACACTTTGTAGCCATTGTATTCAGGTGGATTATGAGATGCTGTCAAGACGATTCCGCATTGGCAACCTAAATATTTTAAGGCAAAAGATAATTCGGGTGTTGGTCTTAAATCTGAAAATAAATACACTTCAATATTATTCGCCGAGAATACATCAGCAACCACTTTGGCTAGACTTTTACTATTATGGCGACAATCAAAAGCAATAACGGCTTTCAAAGCTTGGTTTGGAAATGCAATGTGCAAATAATCAGAAAGTCCTTGGGTGCTTTTTCCAAGAGTATATTTGTTGATTCTATTGTTTCCTGCTCCCATAATCCCTCGCATTCCACCAGTACCAAATTCTAAGTTTTTATAAAAACTCTCTTCCAACTCTTTGGGTGAACCTGATAATAAATTTTTAACAGCATCTTGTGTTGTAGCATCAAAAGTTGGTGTAAGCCATTCATTTACGGCATCTAAAATGTGTTGTTTGATTTCCATTTTATTTATTTTTATTTTTTATTTGGAGCTATTTCCTGCTATCTGCTACAATCTTTTTCTCATAAATCTTTTTTTCAAGAATGTTCAGGAGATTCCTTTGGTCGCTCAGCCCATTCAGTAAAAAATAGATTCATTAAAAAAAGGATTTTCGCTACTATCAGGGCTAAATCTCTATATTGTATGTGTTTGAGGTCACAAATTGTGACCTTAAAATTAATGGTATCACAATTTGTGACACCATTAACTTATTTCCTTCGAAATTTTATAACGTTCCTCATTATTCTTAGTTCTCAAGATTATTTCGCCGAGAAAACCAGCCAAAAATAATTGTGTCCCAATAATCATGGTAGTTAATGAAATATAAAACCAAGGATTATTAGTTACTAAATCGTAATGCAGACCATGATATAATTTATATAATTTCATAAAACCTATAAACCCAGCCGAAAAGAATCCAATAATAAACATAATGGAGCCTAATGCACCAAACAAATGCATCGGTCTCTTGCCGAATTTCGAAAGAAACCAAATAGTGATTAAGTCCAAAAAACCATTGATAAAACGGTTCATGCCAAATTTGGTCTCGCCATATTTTCGGGCTTGATGTTGCACTACTTTTTCGCCAATTTTGCTAAAACCTGCATTTTTTGCTAAAACAGGAATATATCGGTGCATTTCACCCGATACTTCAATGTTTTTTATAACGATGTTTTTATAGGCTTTTAGACCGCAATTAAAATCGTTTAGTTCAACTCCCGAAGTTTTTCTAGCTGCCCAATTAAAAAGTTTTGAAGGAAGATTTTTAGAAACTATTGAGTCATATCTTTTCTTTTTCCAGCCCGAAACCAAATCAAAATTTTTATTGGTTATCATTTCGAATAATCCTGGAATTTCCTCAGGACTATCTTGTAAATCGGCATCCATTGTAATAATAACATCGCCTTGAGCTTTTGCAAAACCAGCATGTAACGCCTGTGATTTTCCAAAATTTCTCATAAAACGAATGCCTCCTACGTTTTTATTTTTGGTGGCTAATTCCTCGATAATCGACCAAGAACTATCCGTGCTTCCGTCATCAATAAAAATGATTTCATAAGAATAGTTATTAGATTTCATTATTGAAATAATCCAAGAATAAAGTTCTTTGAGAGACTCCTCTTCGTTAAGAAGGGGTATTATTATTGATAAATTCATGAATTAGTGATTTAAGGTTTATCGTTTTTTACAATTGCACCTATAATAAGGGAATAGATTAGCCCAAAAAACGAATACATGGCCAATGTTACAGGAAAAACTATAAATGGATTCATGAATTTTTTTATCATTGACATTCCAGTTTCCAATTGTTTTACTGTTAAATTGGGTGTTTTTGAAATCATTGCTTCTTTTGATATTGTTATCATTTCATTGATAAAATCAGGAAATAGAATATTAAAAATGACATTAAAAGCAGCATAAATAAAAGCAGCAACAAAAGTGATAGAAACACCAACTTTTAAGCATTCTCCTAATGTAATTTGTCCGTTAGGATCATTTTTTTTATAATTGTTGCATCCCAAATAGATAAATAACAAAGGAAGAATTAAATAATTTGAACTATTTACAATCAATCCTGCACTTGAATTTACTAATGATTTCATGCCAATTACATACATAATTACAAACTCCAAAACCATAATAAGTCCAAATAACACACCTAATAAAAGTCCAGATTTTGCAGGAGATATTTTATTTACCATAAAAAGTCAAATTATTAATCTACAAATATAACAATTCCCAATATATTCGCAGTCAAAAAATGTTTTTTAGGATTATATAAAAAAAGCGGTACAAACATTTGATTATTGAAAAATAAATGTAAATTTGCAGACTCAAAATAAAATAGCTATTTAAACACAAAGAGTAGTTGCATTTACACCTTTTTTAAAATAAAGAAAAAGCCGCAAAATTAAAACGCTCAAAAAATTAAAATAAAATGAAAAAAGGAATCCACCCGGAAAATTACAGATTAGTAGCTTTTAAGGACATGTCAAACGAGGATGTTTTTATTACTAAATCTACCGCAGACACTAGAGAAACAATCACTGTTGATGGTGTTGAATATCCAGTTGTAAAAATGGAGATATCTAGAACATCACACCCTTTTTACACAGGTAAATCTAAACTTATTGATACTGCTGGTCGTATCGATAAATTCAAAACGAAATACGCTAAACACGGTAAATAATAGTTATCAGTTTTTCAAATCATATAAAACTCTCCAAATATGGGGAGTTTTTTTATGAAATAAACTTTGTAACTTTGTCAAAAATAACAAGATATTTTAACTTCATTTTTCAATCATATAATGCTGAAATCTGAAATTTAAAATCTGAAATTTAAAATCTGAGATGAATTATATACTTTTTGACGGAACAGTTCGTAACGCGCTTTTGCCTTTTACCTTTACAAGACCCGTTGCCGATATTCGCATTGGAATTTTGACAATTCGTGAAAAATGGGAAATGCGTTTGGGTTCTACCACAACCACTATTACTGAAGAATATCTCTCTGAGAAATATCCAATGGTCGAAATGGAGGAAAATGTAATGATTAATGCCTCTTTTATCCCTAATACTGTTTTGTCTGAAATGGTTAGTAATCTTCAATTAAATCAAGCTATTTTTAAAGGTGAAGATATAATCGCTTTTTTTACTCACGAAAACCAAGAAGAAGTTAATTTTGACTCCTATGAAATTATTCAATTTGATGGAGTTTGCTTGAGAGTCGAACATACTTGGGATATTTTTTCGAAAAATGATACTGCTATTCGAGAGGATTTTGAATTGTTGACCGAAGACAGAAAATCACAGCCTGTTCCTAAAAGTGTTAATACAATTGCCAAAGAAAACATATTTATTGAAGAAGGAGCAAAACTGGAGTTTGTAACGCTAAATGCTTCGACAGGTCCTATTTATATTGGTAAAAATGCTGAAATTATGGAAGGTTCTGTAATTCGTGGTCCTTTTGCATTGTGTGAATCTGGAAGGGTAAAATTGGCTTCAAAAGTATATGGCGCAACAACTGTTGGGCCACATTCGGTAATTGGGGGCGAAGTGAATAATTCGGTTTTGATGGGCTATTCGAATAAAGGACACGACGGATTTTTAGGTAATTCAGTTCTTGGTGAATGGTGTAATATTGGTGCCGATAGTAATAATTCAAACCTCAAAAATAATTATGAAGAAGTAAAACTTTGGGATTATGAAACTGAAGCTTTTGAAAAAACAGGTCTTCAATTTTGTGGATTGATGATGGGCGATCATAGCAAATGTGGTATTAACACGATGTTCAACACAGGAACTGTTGTTGGTGTGAGTGCCAATATTTTTGGTTCTGGGTTTCCTAGAAATTTTGTGCCTAGTTTTTCTTGGGGAGGTGCAGCAGGTTTTACTATTTATATGACTAAAAAAGCTTTTGAAACTGCCCGATTGGTAATGAGTAGGAGAGGTGTTGATTTTGACGAAAAAGAAGCCGCTATTTTACAACACGTTTTTGAGGAAACTAAAATTTGGAGGAAAGAATAAGTTTGAATTTTTAATCTGAATTTCTGTCTAAGAAATTGTTTAAATATAAAAATCCGATAATTTATATATAGCACAATGTAAATTATCCGATAATTTATATATAGCACAATTTAAATTATCGGATAATTTTAAAAAAAATTTAAAATTATCGAATAATATTGAGGTTTTGTTTACCTTTGTACGATGGTACAGAGAAAAAAACATACAGCAATTGTAAGTCATCTTTCAAAAAAAGAGTTCACTATTCTTATTGGCGCCAGGCAAATAGGAAAATCAACGCTCTTGAAACAATTGTTTCAAGATTTGAATCAAAAAGGAGAAACGGTTTATTTTTTGAATTTAGACCGAAAAGAAATATTAGACGAATTGAACGAAAGCCCCGAAAATTTGTTCAAAATTTGTCCCTTGCAGCACGATAAAAAAATTATTGTTTTTATTGATGAAATTCAATACCTAGATGATGCGACCACTTTTATAAAATTACTTTTTGACGAATACTCAGACCAACTAAAGATTGTTGCCACAGGAAGTTCTGCTTTTTACATTGACAAACAATTTAATGATTCGCTTGTAGGCAGAAAGAAAATTTTTCAGATGGGAACGCTTGATTTTGAGGAGTTTTTGCTTTTTAAAGGACGAAATGACTTGGTTGATGAAGTATTGAAACTCAAAAACAAGAAGAAAGTAAAATCTATTCAAGAGAATGTGCTTTGGGCGTATATGGATGAATTTTTGAATTATGGTGGGTATCCTGCCGTTGTTTTAGAAAATGACATTGCCCATAAAATAGAGTTGCTCAAAGACATTCGTGATTCCTATATCAAACGAGATATTTTAGAGTCTGGAATTACAGACGAAGCCAAATTTTATCGACTATTGATGCTTCTGGCCAGTCAATCTGGGAATTTATTGAATGTAAGTGAGATTTCGAATACGTTGCGAATTACCAATGCAACAGTAGAAAATTATTTGTATGTACTCCAAAAATGTTTTCATATTACATTAGTGAAACCATTTTACAACAATTTGCGTAAGGAATTAACCAAGATGCCCAAAGTATATATCAACGATTTGGGATTGCGAAATGTGTTGATTAATTATTTTTCGCCACTAGAACAAAGAGCCGATAAAGGAATGGTTTTAGAAAATGTATCGTTTAGATTGCTATCCGAAAGGTTTGACCAAGATCAGATAAAATATTGGCGTACTGCCGATGGAAATGAGGTTGATTTTGTTGTGGAAACGTCTTACTTAAAAGGTTTTGCTGTCGAAGTAAAATTCAACGAGCAAGAAATAAAACCAAGTAAATACAATAAATTTACCCTAAATTATCCTAATTTTCCTTTGGAATTCTGGTGGTGGAAAAAAATGGAGTTGCTGTTTTGAATCGGCAAGTTTTTTCAAACCTTGCAGGTTTTTTTATTTATATGTAAATTTGCTCACTCAATTTTTTGACAACAACCTGCCTGTCGGCAGACAGGTTTCATTAATTGAGACAACTTATGGAACAAAAAAAGAAAGTTGCCTTTTATACATTGGGTTGCAAACTCAATTTCTCAGAAACATCAACCATCGCCAGAAATTTTCAGGATGAAGGTTTTGAACGCGTTGATTTTGAAGAGGTGGCAGATATGTATGTAATTAACACCTGTTCTGTTACTGAAAATGCCGACAAACAATTCAAGCAAGTGGTACGAAAAGCGATGAAATTGAATAACAAAGCTTTTGTAGCTGCTGTGGGTTGTTATGCACAACTAAAACCCGAAGAATTAGCTGCTGTTGATGGTGTGGATTTAGTTCTTGGTGCTACCGAAAAATTTAAAATCACCGATTATATTAATGATTTGTCCAAAAATAATTTTGGAGAAGTGCATTCTTGCGAGATTGCCGAAGCCGATTTTTATGTAGGCAGTTACTCGATAGGTGATAGAACTCGTGCTTTTTTGAAAGTGCAAGACGGTTGCGATTACAAATGTACCTATTGTACGATTCCTTTGGCGAGAGGAATTTCCAGAAGTGATGAATTGCAAAACGTGTTGAAAAATGCCAAAGAAATATCCGAACAGAATATTAAGGAAATAGTATTGACTGGTGTTAATATTGGGGATTATGGTAAGGGTGAATTTGGAAATAAAAAGCACGAGCATACTTTTCTTGAATTAGTTCAGGAATTGGATAAAGTAGAAGGAATTGAACGATTGCGAATTTCATCTATCGAACCCAATTTACTTAAAAACGAAACTATAGAATTTGTATCTAAAAGCCGAATTTTTGTACCTCATTTTCATATTCCGTTGCAATCTGGGAGTAACGAAATTCTAAAGTTGATGAAACGTCGTTATCAAAGAGAAGTGTATACCGAACGAGTAAACAAAATTAGGAAAGTAATGCCTGATGCTTGTATTGGCGTGGATGTAATTGTGGGTTTTCCTGGCGAAACTGATGAACATTTCTTGGAAACCTATCATTTTTTGAATGAAATGAATATTTCTTATTTACACGTTTTTACCTATTCAGAACGTGATAATACCGAAGCAGCCAAAATGGAAGGTGTTGTTGCTAGTAATGTTCGAGCAAAACGAAGTAAAATGTTACGCAGTCTATCCGTCAAAAAAAGAAGAGCTTTTTATGAAAGTCAGATTGGAACAAACAGAACCGTACTTTTTGAAGCCGAGAATAAAGAAGGCTATATTCACGGATTTACAGAGAACTATGTGCGAGTAAAAACCCCTTGGAATCCCGCATTGGCAAATACTTTACACAAAATTAATTTGACCAAAATTGACGAAGAAGGAAGCGTGAGAATAGCGTTTTTAGAAAAGTCAGTTGCATTAAACTAATTTAACACTAATTCAAGCTCATAAATGATGGTGGTTCTAGTGTTACTATCATTATCTTCACAGAGTAAAAATGTAATTGTGTTGTCGTTTTTTTTATAAAGCGTCAAGCCTTCAAATTTTTGAGAATCGGATATTTTTTGAACAAAGTCGATTTTAAAAGTTTTTGAATCAATTCTCCCAATCATACTTCCTGAAATTTCGCCATCATTATAGGTGGAAGTAGTGTTTTCGGCTGCCGCCAAAAAATAAAATTTGTCATCCACCAAAATAGCGTCTGTAAAACTCGTATTTATATTTTCGATTTTTGGAAGTTCAAATGGGTAAAAGTTAATAGAATGTTTATCGTTATTGTCGATACTAAAAACGCCGTTTATAGAATTTTTGCTATTGCCTCGTTGAAATAAATACCATTTTTCTAGTCCAAAACAAACACCTTCAATATTTAAATCATCATCAGAAATGGAACTTTTACGTTTCAGTCTTTCATAAAATTCAGATAAATCTTTTTCTTTTATTTCCTTTTTCTCAAGATGATAACTAAACTGTTTTTCTCTATTTGGTTTAGAACCCGAAGTAAATAGATGGAGTTTATTTTCTTTTAATGCAATGGCTTCAAAATCAAGTTTGTCTTTTTTTGGGATGTTTTCTTGAGGATCATCCACTAATGGAATTTTAGTTAATTTTTTTTCTAAAACAGCATATTCATATAGAAAAGTGCTGTTATCTGAAGTTAAGTACAAGATATTATCTTTAAAAATAAGTCCAGATGCAGCAGCTATTCCATTGATTTTAAATGCTGATTTGATATTGAAAATTGGCATGTTTATTTTAAGAATTTTAAAAATTAGATTTAGTGATGACTAACCTTTGATAACTATAATTTAATTTATGGTATCTAAGATTAACAACTTCTTTTTATTCTACCTTTGCAAACCAAAAATACACAAATTGAATTTATCTCAGTACACAAAAGAGTTTTCTTATAATTTAAAATTAGCGTATCCAGTCATGCTAGGGATGCTCGGACATACGTTAATAAGCGTTGTTGATAATTTTATGGTAGGCAATCTTGGTTCAACAGAGTTAGCTGCGGTTTCATTAGGTAATAGTTTTATATTTATTGGAATGGCTTTAGGGATTGGCTTTTCTACAGCCATAACACCTTTAGTTGCAGAAGCCGAGGCTGAAAAAGACGATAAAAAAATTCGAACAACTTTTCATCACGGATTGTTATTATGCACCGTTATTGGTTTAGCAATATTTATTTTGATTGTTTTGTCAAAACCTATAATGTCATTGATGAACCAGCCTCAAGCAGTTGTTGATTTGGCTGCACCCTATATTGATTGGGTCGCGTTTTCTTTGATTCCGGTTATTATCTTTCAGGGCTACAAGCAATTTGCCGATGGATTATCGCAAACAAAATATTCTATGTACGCCATATATTTGGCTAATATTGTTCATATTTTTTTTAATTATGTACTGATTTATGGTGTTTGGGGTTTTCCAAAATTGGGAATTCTAGGAGCTGCATTAGGAACGGTGATTTCTAGAATTATGATGGTGATTTTCATTCACTTTTTGTTGAGAAAAAATGTGTTTTTTAAAAGATATTTTAAAAATTTTACCTTCAAAGAAATTAAAACATCCATCCTTCAAAAAATCATTAATCTTGGGTTTCCTTCTGCCATGCAAATGTTGTTTGAAGTAACTTTGTTTACGGCGGCAATTTGGCTTTCGGGTTCTTTAGGCAAAAATAGTCAAGCGGCTAATCAAATTGCATTAACACTTGCTTCATCAACGTTTATGGTCGCTATGGGATTTAGCGTTGCGGCTATGATTCGAGTTAGTAGTGCCAAAGGACTTAAAGACTATAATCAAATGGTAATTGTTGCCCGTTCTATTTTTTTATTAACGGTTGTAGTGGAGATTTTTTTTGGAATTGTATTTGTAGTTTTCCATAATTTTTTGCCTCATTTGTTTTTGAATATGTCTGATACTACTCAAATGATTGATAATGGCGAAATCATTACTATTGCTTCCAAATTATTTATAGTGGCAGCGGTATTTCAAATTTCTGACGGGGTTCAAGTTGTTGTTCTTGGAGCATTAAGAGGATTACAAGATGTAAAAATCCCGATGTATATTACCTTTGTAGCCTATTGGATAATCGGATTTCCTATTTCTTTTTATTTAGGGAAACATACTAATTTAGGAGCAACGGGAATTTGGATAGGGCTTTTGGCGGGATTAACCGCAGCAGCTTTATTTTTGTATATTCGCTTTGCAAGATTAACCTTGAAATTAAAATAATATCCCTTATCTTTATTCCTAATTTAAATTAAAAACTATGTTACTATTTATCATTATTGGTGCTATTTTATGGGTTGTTAGTTTTACTTTAAAAACTAATTTGAGTAATCCATTTTCAAAATTTTCGAACATACTCAGAAACATTAGCTTTATTGTTATTGCTCTAGGGATTTTTTCTTCGGCTTTTAAACAAATTGATGCAGGAAAAGTAGGGGTTCAAACTCTTTACGGAAGTGTTGAACCTGATATTTTAGAAAGTGGTTTACACCTCATTAACCCCCTTTTTGATGTTACTACTTTTGACATTCAAACTCAAAACTATACCATGTCAGCCATTCACGGTGAAGGAGTTGTTGAAGGGGATGATGCTATTCGTGTTTTGTCGAATGATGGACTAGAAGTAGTTATTGATTTAACAGTTTTATATCGAGTGATACCTAATGAAACTCCTAAAATTTATAAACAAATTGGAGTAGATTATACCGATAAAATTGTTCGACCAGTTACCAGAACACGTATTCGAGACAACGCTGTTTATTATGATGCAGTGGCATTATACTCGACTAAAAGAAG
>JANMZS010000148.1:0-42655 GCA_031383535.1 Flavobacterium sp. | reverse complement strand
TTCCTAAATCCATCACTTGTTTGGCAGCTTTTGCAGCATTTTGCCATAATACCAAATCGTTAGTATTATGAAGTGGGCTTGCGGCATATAATAGTACACGTGCTTTTAGCGCTAATGCGGCTCCTTTTGTGGCTCGACCTGTTTCATTTACACCAGCAAAAGCAGTATAATCTAAAGGTAATTTATAAATCTTATTTACTGGATCGTCTGTTGTAATATCATCACATTCATTTACAATAAAATCAACTATTTCTTCAAAAGAAGCTTGTTCTACAGTTACAGCCTCCTCAGCTGTTAATACAGTTTTTATAAGCGGTACACTTTTGTATCTTTTTAACAATTCAAAATAAAAATAGGCTCTTAAAAAACGAGCTTCATAAGCATAGTTTTTATATTGTTTTATTAAGCTAAGATAGGTACTGGTATATTGTTGATCAGGAAATGTTTTACCCTCAGATTCTTTTAAGAAAACATTTGCAGCACGAATCCCATTGTACATGTTATTCCAAACATTGTCCAATTGTTGAACAGCACTCCAACTTCCTTCATTAAACTTTTGTACATCAGATAAATCATTTATATGCTCGGCTTCATCCGTAGCAGAGGCACGCATAGCACCATCAATACTATTATAATCGGTTGGTAAATAAGCATAGATTCCGGATACAAAACTTTTAGAACGAGCTATATCATTAAAAATATCTTCTTTTGTGTTCCCTGTTGACTCATCATAATTTAAATCTTGACAGTTGGTAAGAGTAAGCAACACTAAAAGAACTAAAACATAGTATGTGTATTTTTGTAATTTCATGAGTTTATTTTTTTAAAATTCAATTTTTAATCCTAAATGGTATGAGGCAAGTGTTGGATAAGTTACCCCAATAGCTTCTGGGTCCACACTATTTAAATTATCAAAAGAAAGAACATTCATTCCTCTTAAATATAATTTAGCTTTGCTCATTCGCATTTTTTTGGCAAAACTATCTGAAATATTATAATAAAATTCAAAATGTCTCATTTTAAGATAATTACCAGATCTTAACCAAATATCGTTTTTACGATAATTATTATCATTGGATAGCGTGGTAAGTCTTGGCAAAGTTGCCGTTTGAGCTGTTTCAGGAGTCCAAGCTCCCTCAGAAAATTCACTAATGTTATTATTACCAACCAAAGGCACGAAAGTACTTTTTGTGTTTAAATAAAGCGTTTGATTTGCAATTCCTTGAAACAAAATATCTAAACCAAAACCTTGTGTTTCAAATCCAAAGTTGATTGCATAATACAATTCAGGATTATCTGCACTATGACCAATTTTTATAACATCTAATGCATCAATAAAACCATCGCTATTTTGATCTTTATACTTAACATCTCCAGGTCTTACGGCTGAAAAAATTTGTTTAGGACTACTTTTAATTTCGGCATCGTTTTGAAAAAAACCAATACTTTGTAAACCATATTGCTGACCCACAGCGTTTCCTGTTTGTTTAAGGTAGTCATAAGGTCTATACTCCTCATTCATATCAAGAATTTTATTTTTAGCATAAGTAAAATTACCTCCAATAAAATACTTAAGTTTATCTACTTGTTTCTTAAACATAAAAGAGGCTTCAATTCCTTTATTTTCTACCACACCCGCATTATCAAAAGAGGGAGTTACTCCAAGTAAAGTGGGTACAGCACCACTAGTTGTAATGATGATATCGGTTCGTTTGTCCCGAAATACATCAATACTAAGTGTTAATTTATTAAATAATTCCATGTTAACTCCAATGTTTACTTTTTCAGAGCTTTCAAAGGTTAGACCCGTTGCATCTAATCTTCCTTCTCGAATTCCTGTATTGGAGATATTCCCAGTACCAAAAGAATAACTTCCACTATTGTTAAAAAATTGTCTGTCAATATTGTTGGCAGGGGTTATGTCATTGCCACTTTTCCCCCATGACCCTCTTAATTTTAAATAGTTTAGATTTTTGCTTCCTTTTAGAAAATTTTCTCTACTAATGATCCAACCTGCTGATACGGCTGGAAAAAAACCAAAACGACCTTCTTTAGGCAGTAAATTTGTTCCACCGTAGGATACAACGCCATCCATAAAATAACGGTTTTTGTAGGCGTAGCTAGTTGTAGTAACAAAGTTATTTCTAAGAAAAGTGTTGTATTGTCCATCTAATACTCTTTTATCTTCTTGATATAAAGCACTAGCTGTTAACTTATTTTGATTCCATTTGGCTTCATAGTTAATTTTAGCATAACCGGTTGCGTGTCTAATTTGATCTCCGAAGGTTTGTGTGTTTGTCAAATCGTTATCAGCTCCCAGTGGTGGTCCATTTGTAGTTTTAATAATAGAAACACCATTAGTATCAAACTTAGGATCACCTTTAGAATCAAGTTCAGGGAGAAAACTTACACCGCCATATAAAAAGGTTTTTGCATTGTTTTCAAAGAATGAGGCATAGTTGTCATAAGCTACTGCAATTTCTGCAGATAAACCTTTTACCAATCCTTTTAAGTCTTGAACAATTTTAGCATTTCCGTACAATGTTCTATAATTTGGTTTGCTATTTCCTGTTGAGGTAGCTCCCGCTACTGGGTTGTTTGTATAAAATTCTGTACCTCCCCATACGCCTGATTCATACTTAACTGGAAATGCTGCTGAGGGAATGCTATAAATAGCATCTATTATGCTACTTGTTCTTCTATTAGGTTCATTTTGACCTCCAATATAACCGGATGCATCCAAAATAAATTTAGTTGTATTGGTTAAATCAACATCTAAATTGGTTCTAAAATTCAATCGATCATATTTTAACGAACTGTCATATCTACTATCAAGATTGGTATTATCTAAAAGTCCTCTTTCGTTTTGGTAATTTAAAGAAACAAAATATTTATTACTTTTTCCACCACCCCAAAAACTGGTATTTAAGTTATTGGTAATACCATAATCTTTAAATGTTTCATCCCACCAATCAACATTTGGATGAGAATAAGGATGAACACCTGATTTATAATCTTGAACATCTTGCGCTGAATATTTAGGAGCTAATCCGTCATTAAGACGTGCTTGATTAACCGCTTTGGCATAGCCATAAGAATTAAGGAATTTAGGTTTTCTAAAAGGAACGTTCCAACCTTTATCATAAGATGCACTAACATTAAAAGAATTACTTTCGCCTCTTTTTGTGGTTACCAAAATCACCCCATTGGCTCCTCTAAGACCGTATTTAGCAACATCGGTACCGTCTTTTAAAACCGAAATACTTTCGATATCTAGAAGAGACAAAGAGGCTAATTCTCTTTCAAATCCATCCACTAGCACTAAAATTCTATTATTTCCTGAAGTTCCTTGACCACGAATAAATAAATCAGGGTTACGGTTCCAAGGTTCCCCGCCATTTTGAAGTGCCATTAAACCTTTTAATTTTCCGTACAAACTTTCGGCTGGATTAAGTAAAGAACTCTTGTCTAATTTATCTGAATACACCACATCAATTGAAGTCGAAATTTCATCAACAGTTTTCATAATGCCGTATCCAACATTAATTTTTTTATCCGATTTTTTAAGCTGAACTGTTGTATTTAATGAATTCACCGAAATGATTTTTTCCATATCATTATAAAAAACTCTAACCAATCCTGTTGGAAGCATGTCTAAAGAGGCTATACCTTCATTATCAGTAATTTTCGAGATAGCTGGATTAGTAACAGACTCTACTAGAACCCCTGAAAAAGGTTTGTCAAATTCATCTATTACATAAACTACAAGACCTCCTGATTGCAATGATGCCTTATTAATAGATATAGTAGGTTTTGCTAATTGATCTAACTCATTTGCATTAGGACTCTCATTTTGAGAAGATACCTTCTGAAAAGATACTAAAAGAATACATACTAGAACCATTCTAGAAAATTCTAAGTTTTTTATTTTTTTCACATTCTGGAAATGAGTAGCTCCAATGTTAAGCAAAAGTTTCTTCATTATGGCGTCATTTAATTGTTCTGTTTTGTTTTTTTTCATTTGATATTGATTAGTATATTCAATGACTATTAATTACCATCCTGGGTTTTGGGTTAAACCATACCCTTTATTCACTTCAGTAGCTGGAAAAGCACTTAGATACCATTTCCGAGAAAAATCTTTATTCCATTTGCGAAGTGGCAATTCCCTTGTTTCATAAGTGAATGTAGTTTTGGCAGCATTTGTAGCTTTGGTATATTGCCCATGTAATCTATTGGTAAATACATAGTCCATTTTATGGCGGATAATATCATACCAACGAACCTCTTCATACCCAAATTCAATAGCTCTTTCGTTCAAAACAGCTATACGAAATTCATCTTGAGACAAACCTGGTTTAATATCATTTGACACACCTATATTTTGCACTCTATTTCTTACTTTGTTGATAGCTTCATAAGCCTCAGGTGTTGGCCCACCATTTACTTCATTCAAAGCTTCAGCATAAGTTAAATAAATTTCTGCTAGACGCAAATAAGGCCAGTGTACGGGTAAACCTCTTGTGTTTGAGGCAAAATTTCGGTCGGTATCTAATAAAAATTTTCTTACTTTAAATCCTGTTCGGGTTAATGGCGCTCCAAATAAAGTTTCTCGTCCATTAGTCTTAGGACTAGCACCAGTTCCATCTTCATACAGTTCTGCTGTTCTGCCTTGATATTCTGGATCTCCATTTACTAACACGGTTTCATAAAGACGTGGGTCTCTACCAGCATAAGGATATAAAGGGTTAAATCCTGAGCCTGCGTCAGTAGTCTTAAGTCCATTTGCCATCGGAAACATGTCTACATATTCTTTAGTTGGACAGGCAACTCCGTATTCAGAAGCAGCTGCATTCCAAATATAAGCTGCATTCCAAAAATCTAAACCAGCAAATCGTACTCTCGTGCTAATCAAAACTTCGCCATTATTTCTTTTGTAATAGGCATCTTGAAAATCTTTTCTAGGATTTCCAGTGTTTACCAATTTATATCCATTAGCCTCGGCTCCATCTAGTAACTCTTTTGCAGCATCAGCAGCACGTTTCCACAAATCGGAGGAATAGCCACCATGATATGTATAATTTTCGCTTGAAGCTGTTCCTGCTAGATACGGACCATCTTTGCTATTGAAAAGTGGACTAGCACCGAACAAAAGGATCCTTGCTTTTAAACCCAATGCACTAGCTTTAGTAAAGCGACCATCATCATTTTTATCTGCGTTGACCCATGGTAAATCATCTTCAGCTTCTTCAATAAGGGCTACTATTTTATTTAGTGTTTCCAATGAGGTTGATCTTTTTATTTTAGGAGCTTCAGAAGAGGTATACGTTCTATCTACCCAAGGCAAACCACCGTAATGACGATACATATCACAATAGTGCAAAGCAATAATCATCTTTGCTTCCGCTTTCATTTTTTTTATTTCTTCTTTCCTTATCAATATTTTCGCTGGGGTATTATCGTCTGCTGGTATGCGATCTGCATTTTCAATTATATCCCAACAGGTTCGGATAGCAGCCCAATTTCCTCTCCCACTAAAACTGTATTTTGTATTAAAAGGTTGAACAGATTCAATAGTTGAATTATAATCCATATTATAATACAACTTATTCACAGTACCCCAAGTTAGAGAATAGGTATGGTTTAAGTCGGTTAACGACTCTAGAACATCAATTTGCATCTTAAACCCTTTATTTGTCTGAGCAGTTGGGAGTCCATAGGGAAGTGAGTAGTATGCTGAAGTTAAATAACGATTGGCATACAAATAAGAATTAAAAATGGTGTCTCTGGTTACATCAGCACCACTCTCAGCTTTATCAAGGAAGTCGTTCCCAAATTCTACTTTTTCGCAGCTGTTTAACAGCAGTACAAATAATGCAATAATCGATAATATTATTTTTGCTTTCATGATTTTTGTTTTTTATATTAATAATAATATACTCTGTTTATAAGAAATTAAGTTTAACACCTACATTATACAATTTGATGAGTGGATATTGTGGTCTAACGGCTTTTGATTCAGGGTCAATAATTTTCAATTTAGAGATAGTAATTAAATTATTAGCATTAAAATACAATCGGAATGTGGATATCCCCATTTTTTTAAAAAAGCGTCCTTTGAAATTATAGCCTGTTTCCAGTGTTTTTAAACGAATGTAAGAGGCATCACGAATCCAGAAATCAGAAGCAGCAGAGTTATTAGTATTACCAAGAACTGATAATCTAGGTAGTGTTGCTGTGTTTGCTGTTTCTGGAGTCCATGCGTTATCAGGAAATATTTGCAATAAGCCCCGTGTTCCTCCTTCGAAAGGGGTATTTAAGGTATTCTCAAGTAACCTTGAAGTATTAGTTGCTCCTGCCCAAGCCATATTAAAGTCAAAGTTCTTCACATTAACATTTAAATTGATTCCAAAATTATACATAGGATAGTCAGGGAATCCAATGGCGGTTTGATCCTCAATGTTAATTTCATTGTCGCCATTCAAATCTTTATACATTAAATCACCAGGCTTGAGGTTTTCTAAAAAGTTTGGAACTTGATCGAGTGTTCCATTGGTTCTGTTCAATTCTACATAGTCGAAATCAGCTTGAGTAAAAAAACGATCATATTTATAACCAAAAGGTTGACCCACAGATTGCCCCGTTCTAAATTGATACGGTTGATTTCGTGGTGCTTCTTCTTGGTAAATGATTTTATTTTTGGAGTAAGACAAATTTAGGTTTAAGGCAAAACCAAAATCTTTATTTTTTTGCTCTTTCCAATTGAATTCAATTTCATATCCTTTGTTTTCAACAATTCCAACGTTTACTGCTGGTGCAATGGCAGTAGTCCCCAATAAATCAGGCAAAAGACCACGGTTAGTAACTAGAATATCTTTTCTGTTCTCTTTGAACACATCAAAAACGAATCCCAGTTTGTCTTTAAATAATTTTAACTCTACTCCAAAATTTTGTTTGGTAGCTTTTTCCCAGGTTACATCAGGGTTTCCTAATTTATTTTCTGAGGCACCCGTTTGATTGGTCGTTACATCTGTTCCAAAATTGTAACCAACACCAGAATTAGTGGGATCAAAGCTATCCGGCAAATAAAGAAAACGGCCACCACCAATTTTATCATTTCCTACAATTCCATAAGAATATCTTACTTTTAAGAAACTAATAACAGGTAACGCTTTCATGAAAGATTCTTTTGAAATTACCCAACCAGCAGAAACAGCTGGAAAAAAGCCGAATCGTTTTGATTTTTCAAAATTCTCGGAACCATTGTACCCAACATTCACGTCAGCGGAGTATTTACTATTATAATCATACGTAACACGACCTGCTATACCCACTAAACCTCTAGGTATTTCTTGAAATGTAGTAGCGACTCCATTGGCATCTTTTGGAAAATATTCTTTTTGTTGATTGTATAATAGCAATCCACCTAAGTTATGTGAGCCAAATTTTCGACTGTAATTTAAACGACTTTCCAAATACCAGTTTCTCCCTTGTCCTTGTGATTCAGCATAAGCAAGATCCCCGTTGGAACCTCCAGGTTGCAACACAAGAAGATTCCCATCCTCTCCAGGCACAGGGTTTCTATTTGGGATGTCTTTCAATAAGATTGGTGTGTATCTAATAATGGTAGTTTGTCGAATTTTAGCATGCGAATAAAAGGTGTTATTAGAAAATTTAGCTCCAAAAGTAAGACCTTTCACAAAACTTAACTGCTGTGACAAGTCTAAATCGAAGTTGAGTCTATTTTCAATAACATTGGTATAACCATAACCGTAAAAAGGGTCTAGCCCATTATTTTTAGGATCTGGGATATAGAATGAGTCATTAACTATATATTTTCCATCCACTATACCTGGACTAGAAAATGGAGCGGCCCAATAGATACTTCTAAATAATAGATCTATACTTGAATCCGATTTGGTTAAAGGTTCATTTCTCACACCAACCTGCCCACCAATGGTAACCGCTAACTTGGTAGTTTTAGTAACATCAATATCAAGATTTGTTCTAAAATTATATCTATTAAAAGAGAAATTATAATCGTAAGTTGATTCAAAGGTTTTAAATAATCCATCTTGAGTTAGAACCCCAAGGGAAGCAAAATACCTTACTTTATCACTTCCGCCAGAAATATTTACATTCGCTCTTGATTGCTTTGCAAAAGGCTTTAAAATATAGTCTAACCAATCGGTATTGGGATATAATATAGGATCTGAGTTTGTTAAAAAAGCGTTTAAGGCTGTTGGTGAAAATCTTAAATCTTGTACTTTTATTTCAGGATTATCATTTATTTGCTGTTTATTCCATGTTTGTGCATAAGTATAACTATCAGCAAAGTCAGGTAATGTTGTAGCTTGTTGCAATCCTTGTGAATAACTTGCTGTTATGGAGGCTCTACCGAGTTTTCCGCGTTTGGTCGTAACAATAATAACACCATTGGCACCACGTACCCCATAAACCGCTGTTGCAGAAGCATCTTTGAGTAAAGAGAAGGTTTCAATTTCATCGGGATCTAAACCTGAGAAGGGACGTTCAACACCATCCACTATAACAAGTGGTTGTGATCTGTCTTCAGAGAGTGAGGCTATACCACGAATAAAAATCCTCGGGTCGTCTGCTCCAGGTCGTCCAGATGCTTGTACAGTGGAAATACCTGTTATTTGCCCTGCTAATGTATTTGCTATATTGGCACTAGGAGATCGACCTAATTGTTCAGAATTTAATGAGGTTATCGCACCCGTTTGTGTAATTTTTTTCTGTTTACCATAAGCCACAACAACTACATCATTTAATTCAGTTGAGCTTGTATTCATTTTTAAATTGATTACAGTTTGTCCGTTTACAGAAACCTCTTTAGTCTCAAAGCCAATATAACTGAAAACCAGTACGCTTTTTGAGGAAGTATTAAAGACATACTTACCATCTAAATCCGTACCCACTCCTTTTTTTGTTCCTTTTTCAATTATTGAAACTCCAGGAATTGGAGCGCCTTGATTATCGGTTACTTTTCCAGTAACCTTAAACGTTTGTGCTGTAACGGTTTGATTGATTCCAAACAAAATCAATAAATTAAAAATAAAGTAAATTCTAGTTTGTTTTATTCTCATTGGTTTAAATTTTCATGTAGTTAATGAATTGTCGCAAATAAATATGATTAGCAATAAAACTGTATCTTATTAAATTTAGAAAAGATAAATTCAATCTCAACAGATACTAAATTCTTAAATATTTATATATAAAATTTTAAAATAGATTTAATTAGGCGATATACTGTTTTTATAAATTTGGTAAAAGTACTTTGTCAATAACGTGAATAACTCCATTCCAACATTGTATGTCGGTTTCTTTTATTGTTGAAATTCTACCTTTCACATCTTTAATTTTAGCACCACCTGTAAGTTGAATAGTAAATTCTTCGTATTTTGGGCCTGGATCTGGAATTGGCACTGGAATTGGTTGAGGCAACAAAATTAAGCTAGGTATTATTTGATTATCGGTCAAGTTTGCTGCAAATAAATTTCCACTTACTGAATGGTACTTTAATATTTTGTTTAAATTGGATACAGAAACAGCCGCAATGCCTCCGCTTGGTGCTAACTCAAGATTTAAATCAGTAAATGCAGTATTTGTTGGTGAAAAAACCGTTAGTGGTTTAATCGCCACAAAAAATTGTTGTTTATCCTTCTCGTAAAATTTAGGAAGAGCCAAACGATTAAATAAATCTGGATCTGCATTATTTAATATTGCATCATACATTGACTTTAAGTTTGGATTTAGTTTGAGATGAGTTGTTATAAAAGGAAAATCGATAATGGCATCAACAATATGAATTGTACCATTTGAAGCAATTATATCTGGAGTTGTTACTTTAGCAACCCCATTCAACTTAACCCCTGATGTTACGTCAACATACATACTCATTGTGTTACTTTTAGAAACACTACTTGTTGCTAAAGTTTTAACATAGCCTGTATTAAAAGACGTCGATTGAACATTACCAATCATGATGTGGTTCAGCAATAATTGTTTAAGAAGATTAACTGGAACTTTTTTTAATGTTTCGTAGTTGGAATAAACTAAAAAATCTTCAAAGGCTTTATTCGTAGGTGCAAATACAGTATAAGGTTCTTTATTTACTAGCACTTCAGATAAATTTGTTGCCAATAATGCATCAACAAAAATTGACAAATTGGGGTCTTTTAAAGCAATTTTCAATATTGTGTTTTCACGGTAGTCAACATTTACCGATTCTTCTTTTTCACATGAGGTAGCTAAAAAAAACATAACCAACAAAACAGAAGGGATTTTATATTTTGAAAAGAATTTCATATAATTAATTATTAGTTTGAAAAAGGTTAATTTATGTTAGTTTAAATTTAATGTTAATTTAACACAAAAATAGACCAAAAGAAGCTTTAGGAATAGTATAAATAACCCAAATAAAAGGTCAAATAGCTCATTCACCCTAAATCTCAGCTGTATTTTGTAATTAGTTTTTTACTTTATTTTGAAAAATAACTTAAACCTAAATTTAGCAATAGAAAATGATGAATCGATTACCCTCAGTTCGATTGTTGTTTTTTACTACTCCCGAAAGTTTAGGAGTGGCATTATTTTTTAAAGCGAATGCCCTAGCGGGACTCAAGTCTCCCTTTGATCGAAATTGACAAATAAATCAGGTTGAAAAGTAAAATTAACCGCAAATTCGCAAATTATTTTTCAAACCTTTAATTTACGACCCGAGACCAAAGGTCGAATAGACGAAGTATTTACAGTGAATTTTTTCGGACAAAACTCAATAAAACACTATTGTTTTTTCGTCATTTTTGCTTTGTATTTTGAAGGCAAACACTTGAACTGTTTTTCAAAAGATATCTTGAAATATTTATAATCGTTAAACCCCACTTCATAAGCAATCTGACTTAAATTGAGATCATCTATCAAAATAAGATGAGCGGCTTTTTTTAATCTAATGGAACGAATAAACGAAGTTAAAGATAGCCCCGTTAAGGACTTAATTTTACGATACAAAGTAGATTGGCTCATGTTCAGTTCCTCTACCATGGTTTCAATGCTAAAAGAGCTATTTTGCAGGTTGTTTTCGACTAATACAATTGCTTTGTGTATAAAAACACCCTCCGTATTAGTGTCCTTTTCAATCTCTGCTAAAGTGGGTTCAAATTGTATTTTATTTAATAAAAGTGCTCTTAGGTTTTTCCTGCTTTCTAGCAAATTAGTAATTCTTGCTTTTATGACAACTGGGTTAAACGGTTTAGTGACATAATCATCGGCTCCTGTTTGCAGTCCTTCAATTTCAAACACAGTTGATGACCTTGCGGTTAATAAAATAATAGGGATATGCGAGGTTATAATTTGAGATTTAAGTTCTTTGCATAAGGTTATTCCATCTTTACCAGGCATCATGACATCACTTACTATTAAGTCAGGGATTTCAGCAGATGCTATTTCAAATCCTTGATCCCCATTTTCAGCCAAAAATATGGTATAAGTATCTGATAAAATATCTTTTAGATAGTCTCTAATATCTGGATTGTCATCAATTATTAATATGGAGTTTTCTTTGGCACTAATGCTTAAATTTTCTGTTTGAATATCATTCCATTTTGCATTGTATGCTTTGATATTGTCTGTATTAATGAAATTAGTATTGGTTTCGCTTTCGTGGTAATTTATTGTTAAAGGAAGTTTGATAATAAATTCAGTGCCAATATTCATTTCACTTATCACTTCGATAGTACCATGATGAAGTTCTATGATTTTTTTAGAAAAAGTCAGACCAATGCCACTTCCGACCATTTTGGAAGTTTCGGCAGATTTAATTTGAAAAAAATGATCAAAAATTTTGTCTAAGTAATCCGCCTCCATACCCAAACCAGTATCTTTGACTGAAATGATACAATAATCATCTTTTTGTGACACTTCCATAGTTATTATATCACCTGATTCGCAATATTTAATGGCATTAGACAGTAAATTACATAAAACAATTTCAATCTTATTTCTATCAAATGGTAAAATTATTTCATCTTCATTTTGTTTAAACTTATATTTTATATTTCTAGATTTAGCCATTTCATTAAAATACAGATATACTTCTTTTGAAAATCGAACCATGTTTCCTTGAGAGGCACTCAATTGTAATAATCCGTATTCGGCTTTACGAAAATCTAACAATTGGTTAATTAAATCAAGAAGTCTATTGGCATTTTTTTCTATTATACCTAGTTTTTTAACCACTTTTGGGCTTACGTCTGGGTTTTCCATAAGTTCGCTCAGCGGGCTTACAATAAGCGTCAATGGAGTTCTAAACTCATGAGATATGTTAGTAAAGAAGTTTAATTTTAATTCACTCAATTCAATTTCTTTTTCCTTATCATTTCTGGCAATTTCTAAATTGTTTTCAAGTTTTAATCGATCATTGTAGAACTTTAAAATGTAGAAAATTAATAAAACCATTAAGATGGTATATATAATTATTGCCCAAACACTTTCCCATGGTGAATTTAAAATTTCAATAACGAGATTTTTAGACGTACTCCATTTTTGGTTATCTCTAGTCGCTGATACAACTAGATTGTATTTTCCGTTGTTGAGTCCAGCAAAATTGATTTCGTTTTGATTGTGTATATCAAACCATTTGTTTTGGTAGCCTTCTAATTTATAACGGTATTTAATGTTTAATTTGCCTAAAAAATCATTAGTAATAAAACCTATAGAAAAAAACTTATCGTCATGGTTAAGTTGTATCTTATCAACATAACTGAAATTTTTATCGATAATTTCATTCTCGTTTTTTTCGGTTGAATACTGAATGATGTGGTTATTCACTCTAAGACTCGTAAAAATCACTTCAGGTAAAATAGCTGAGGTTCTAATCGCATTTGGATTGAAGTATGTGGCGTTATCGATACCTCCAAAGTATAACGTTTTATTTTCAAAGTTAAAAAAACTTCTATTATTAAACGAAGTTGTTTTTACTCCTTCATTTTCACCATAGTTTATAAATGATTTTTTTTGTTCATTATACCTTACAATTTCGGTTTTGGTGCTCAGCCATATATTTGAGTTACTATCAAATGTGAGTGAGCATATAAAATCACTATTTAAACCATCTTCAATAGTCAATTGGTCTTTAATAATTAATTTTTTATTGATGTAGGCCAACTTAACCACACCACTAGGAGTTCCTAGCCATATAAAGTCATTTTTAATCCCAATAGAATTAATAATAACACTTGGCAGCTTATCATTTATTAAGAGCGAATTAGCATGGAATTTCTTTTTAACTCTATCATATAAATGCAAACCATTATAAGTTCCTACCCAAATATTACCTTTTGAATCTTCCTGAATACTGGTAATACGGCTATTTTCAATTTTAAAGTTTCCTTTTAAAATATCTGAATAATACGTGTAGGCTTGGTCATTATTTAAATCCTTGAGCGGAACAATAGCTATTCCTTTTTGCTGGGTGCCAATAAAAAGAATATTGTTTTTATCGACATAGAACGATGTGGATTTCGATATTTTTCTATTGGAAAATACAATCTTATTTTGAATTAAATCATAAATATAAAAACAGGATTTAGCACCAATATATAAATAGTTTTTATGTCCATAGAGAGCAATTATCTTTTCAGATTCAATTTCTTTTATTTGTCTTAGATTATTGAAATCTTTACCCATGAAAAGACCTTGGTTCAATGTACCAACAAAAATATTTTCTTTATTCCTATAAATTGCTGAAAAATTAAAATCTCCGTTTAAAGCAGATGGGTTGGTTGTTTGGCTTGCGTTTTTGAATTCTTTACCCTCTATTAATTTAACTACCCCACCGCTTGAAGTTGCTACCCATGTTTGATTGTTCTTGTCATGATGAATTTTTAATACCGTATTATAATTAGATTTTATTTTTCCTGAATTTGGTGATACCAATTCAATTTTCGTGAATTTCGACAAATCAGTATTGCTTCTATAAAGTCCATAACCCCATGTGCCAATCCAAATCCTATTTTGATTGTCTAAAGAAAGCGTTTTATAAAATTGAGTGTTTACACCTGTTTCAATCGAATCTATTTTTTTAGTTTTAAAATCAAAATAACACAGCTTAGTGTTTTTGTTAGAAGTTCCTATCCATATTTTATTTCGTTTTGAATCTAAAATTAAATCTGTGATGCTTTTATTGAATTGGTAATCGGCTAAATTAGCTCCTGTGTTATTGTATTTTGATACTGTTTTAAAACGGCTAATCCACATATTTGAGTGATTATCCTTTATAATACTGTACACAGTTGAATATATTTTTATGTGTTTGATCAGTTTATTTTTGTGATGATTTATTACAAAGACACCATCCTCCCAGGTTCCGATCCAAATATTACCTAAACTATCCTCTGAAATTGCGGTAATATAAACATCCCCATTATTACCAAAATCAATTAGATTATTATAGTTTTTCAGGGTATTCATTTTAACATCAAACGAAGATATTCCACCACTTTTTGTTCCAATCCAAATCAAATTTGAACTATCCTTAAACAGAACTTCAATATTTTCATTCTTTAATTTTTTATAACTTTTACCAGGTTTTATAATCTCAAAATCATAACCATTGTATTTAGTTAAACCGTTTTCAGTCCCAATCCATTTTACGTTAAGATCATCACTGATTATTGAAGTTACATAATCGTGGGGTAGCCCTTGATTGGTTGTAATGTATTCCATCACATAATTAGCATCATTGTTTTGAGCAGAAATTATGGATATCAATAACAAATGAAAAAGGAGTATTTTTTTATGCATTCTATAATTACTTTAAATTTATTTTTTTAACTGCTACTATAAAATCAATTGTTAAAAATTTAGTTGAAGTTTTATTCATTACTATTAGCTCGTAAAAGTATGAGAATTTATAGTAATAATATATTGGATGTAATAATTTTTTAAAAGTCAATATTGATTTATTTGTTAAATACATAATGATTCGAAAGGTTTGGACTACTTTTTTATTTAATTTTGCTGCTTTAATTTGAAAACAAACAATTTAAACACTACATATTTAATAGCAGTTTACAAAGGTATAAATAGAACAAAAATGCTCTTAGCACCCTTTTTATTGAACTAATTACACCCCTAGAAAAAAGCTATTTCATTTATTTTTGTTTAAACACAATATTATTCGAACCCAGAAATTAATTTAATTAGTTATCAATACATTTTGAGGCTTTAGGTACGATTGACTCTTTAAATTTAAAAATATAAATTTATTAAAAATTAGATAAAAATGAAAAAACACCCCATTACATCCGTAATACTTTTAATTGCCTTTTTTACCATTAGTAACTTACAAGCACAAAAAGAAAAATCGAAAAAAAAATTACCCAATATTGTTTTTATCTATGCCGATGATTTAGGGTATGGCGATGTTGGTGCTTATGGCGCAACAGAGTTAAAAACACCTAATATGGATAAGCTTGCCAAAAGTGGTATTCGTTTTACAAATGGGTATGCTACTTCAGCAACCTGTACTCCTAGCCGTTATGGATTGCTTACCGGTGTTTATCCATGGAGAGAAAAAGATGCTAAAATTTTGCCCGGAACTGCTCCTTTGCTTATCAAAACAAGCCAAATGACCATACCTAAAATGTTGAAAGAAAAGGGATATTACACAGGAATTGTAGGAAAGTGGCATTTAGGTCTTGGGAATGGCACTCTCGACTGGAATCAAAAAATCACCCCGAGTCCCAACGAGGTTGGTTTTGATTATTCTTATATTATGGCTGCCACTCAGGATAGAGTTCCAACAGTTTATATAGAAAACGGTTTAGTAGTGGGTCTTGATCCAAACGACCCTATTGAAGTGAGTTATGATAAAAACTTCGAAGGGCAACCTACCGCTATTACCAACCCCGAATTAATGAAAATGAAATGGACTCATGGTCACAACAATAGTGTTATTAATGGTATTCCTAGAATAGGTTTTATGAAAGGTGGGAAATCGGCCATTTGGAACGATGAAGATATGACAAATACCTTTTTGGAAAAAGCGAATGATTATGTAAAAATTCATAAAAAAGAATCCTTTTTTCTTTATTATGCCATTCAACAACCGCATGTACCACGTACACCAAGTGCAAAATTTGCTGGAAAATCAGGCATGGGACCCCGAGGAGATGTTATTTTAGAAGCGGATTGGGCTATCGGTGAATTTATGAAAAACCTTGAAAAAGAAGGACTTTTAGAAAATACTTTAATCGTTTTTTCTAGTGATAACGGCCCAGTTTTGAATGATGGTTATTATGATGATGCTGTCGAAAAATTAGGAAAGCACACACCTACTGGACCACTTAAAGGGGGTAAATATAGTTTGTTTGAAGCTGGAGCACGAGTGCCATTTGTTGTAACGTGGAAAGGAAAAACAAAACCTGCTGTTTCAGACGCTCTCGTTTGTCAGGTAGATTTATTGTCTTCTTTAGCCGCTTTGGTAGGAAGTAATGTAAAAACAAAAGACAGCGAAAACCTAATCAATGTATTTACAGGAAAAAGTGCTAAAGGAAGAAACGAACTTGTGCTAGAGGCTAATGCTAAAACTGATTTCAGAAAAGGAGATTGGGCTTTGATTCCTCCCTATAAAGGACCAGAAGTAAACCAAGAAGTAAATATTAAAACAGGAAATAGTAAAGAATATCAATTGTATAACCTAAAAGAAGATATTGGACAGAAAAATAATTTAGCAAAATCCAATCCCGAAAAACTCAAAGAAATGATAAACTGTTTTGGAAAAATTCGTGGAATTGAAAATAACAGCATTCAAGAATTAAAATTAGAGTAACATCATTTTTTTTTAATCATGTAGTATAAAATGATAACAAAAACTCATTTGTATACTTATTTTCAAAGTTAAAAGACTAGTTGATTTTTTTGGTGAAAATCCTGTTTTAAAACTAATTTTTACAATTAAAATTAAAATCTTAGGATTGCCTATAGTATCATGAAAACTTTAAAAAAATTACTTTTTCTACTATTTACTTTTGCTACAATTATTGTAAAATCACAAGAAAATAGCAGTGTTGAAAATTTAAAGCCAAATATAATATACATCCTTGCAGATGATTTAGGATATGGCGATTTAAGCTGTTATGGACAAGAGAAATTCTCGACACCCAACATCGATAAATTAGCCAAAGAAGGTATGTTATTTTCACAACATTATTCAGGCTCCTCTGTTTGCGCTCCTTCTAGATCGGCATTAATGACTGGTCTAAATACTGGACACACTTTTGTTAGAGGTAATAAAGAAGTAGAACCAGAAGGACAATTTCCAATACCTAAAGAAACCTTTACAATTGCCGAATTGCTAAAACAAAAAGGGTACGTTACAGGAGCTTTTGGCAAATGGGGATTAGGAAATCCAGCCTCCGAAGGAGACCCTTTACAGCAAGGATTTGACACTTTTTATGGATATAATTGTCAAAAGTTAGCTCATAATTATTATCCAGACCATTTATGGGACAACGAAAATAAAGTAGTGCTTACTCAAAACGAAGGATTGAAAAAGGAAGAATATGCACCTGACTTAATTCATAAACAAGCACTATTATTTATAGAAAAAAACCAAAAAAAACCTTTTTTCTTATATTATGCCAGCGTTTTTCCTCATGCTGAATTAGCAGCACCCAAAGCTTATATGAATAAATTTATTGGGAAGTTTACTCCCGAAAAAGTGTTCAAAGGAACGGATGAGGGAGAAGGTTTTAGAAAAGGAAATTATGGTTCTCAGCCCTACTCCCATGCTACTTTTGCGGCTATGATAACCTTGCTGGACGACCAAGTGGGTGAAATTGTTTCAAAAATTAAAGAATTGGGTTTAGAAGACAACACTATAATCATATTTACCTCAGACAATGGTCCACATAAAGAAGGTGGTGCCGACCCCGATTATTTTAACAGTAATGGTCCGTTTAGAGGGTATAAAAGAGATTTGTATGAAGGCGGAATTCGAGTGCCTATGATTGCTAAATGGAAAGGCAAAATTGCTGAGGGAAGTACAACCAAACATATATCTGCGTTTTGGGATGTCATGCCGACACTTGCAGAACTTACAGATGCGAAAATTAATACTGACATTGATGGTGTTTCATTCCTCCCTACTTTACTTAATAAAGGTAGTCAAAAACAACATGGTTATTTATACTGGGAATTTCATGAGTTAGGAGGAAGACAAGCTATTAGACAAGGAGATTGGAAATTGATACGATATAATGTTATTAAAAACGGAAACTACGAATTGTATAACCTTAAAAATGATATTTCAGAAACGCAGAATCTAGCTTCTAAAATGCCTAAAAAAGTTGCGAAACTTTCTAAAATATTGGAATCAAGCAGAACAGAATCTGATATCTTTCAGTTTAAATAAGGTATTTAAATATCAAAATAATTAAAAATGTAAGCTAAAACCAAAAATCATGAAACATCATTTTATTTACAAATCATTTCTACTATTTATACTTTTTTTAGGTATGAAAGGATTTTCACAAACACAAAATGAAGTCATTCCGCTATGGAGTAATGAAATTCCTTCCGCTATATATTCCAAAGATTATAAAGAAGTTGAGGCTCTTGGATTAATTAGCAAGGTGACAATACCTACATTATCTGTTTTTTTACCAGAAAAGCCAAATGGCACAGCGATGGTTATTTGCCCCGGCGGCGGCTATTCTAATTTGTACATAAATGGTGAAGGCTTTAAAGTGGCAAAATGGTTGAACTCATTGGGAATAACTGCTTTTGTTTTGAAATACAGGTTGCCTAGCGACGAAATCATGAAAGATAAAACGATTGGCCCCTTACAAGATGCCCAAGAAGCCATTCGAACTGTGAGACGCAATGCTAAAAAATGGAATATAAATACTCAAAAAATAGGTGTAATTGGATTTTCTGCGGGCGGACATCTTGCCTCTACCTTATCTACACATTATAAAGATGTCGTTTATAATGTAACGGATAGTACCAGCGCAAGACCCGATTTTTCGGTTTTGGTTTATCCCGTAATTTCAATGGAGGATAAAATCACTCATCAAGGGTCAAAAAATAAATTACTTGGACTCACTCCTACTTTAGAAATGATTGAAAAATATTCAAATGAAAAACAAATTGACGCCGCTACTCCTCCAACATTTATAGTTCATGCTGTAGATGATAAAACTGTTGCTGTTGAAAATAGTATTCAATATTTTTTAGGCTTAAAAAAGAATAATGTCCCGAGCGAAATTCATTTTTATCAAACTGGCAAACATGGTTTTGGATTAGGCCGAGCTGGAACAACTAGCCAGAACTGGACAAAACAATTTGAAGATTGGTTGAGAATCAACAATTTTATTTCATTGAATAATTAATCGAAAAGTTAAATAATAAATCATATCCTATTTAAAAATGAAAATTCAACATCTAGCCCTTTTAGTGTTCATTACAACTATTACTTCTATTAATGGACAAGTAATAGATAAACCAATATACTCAGCTACAAAATGGGAAAATCCCGAATGGGAAAATCCTAGTATTTTTCAAATAAATAGAGAAAAGCCAACAGCTTCTTTCTACAGATATGAAAATTCAACCAAAGCTATGCAAAATGAAAGTTGGACTAACTCTCCGTTTTACAAATCGCTAAACGGCTCTTGGGATTTTTATTATGCCGATGACGTGGCGGCAAGACCAACCGATTTTTTTAAAAATGATTTTTCATTAAAAGGCTGGGACAAAATTCAAGTACCTTCTAACTGGGAATTAAAAGGCTATGGCATTCCGTTTTATACCAATATTGTGTATATGTTTCCACCCAATCCTCCTTTTATTCCTCATGACACAAACAACAATGGGAGTTACAAAAGAGAATTTGAAATTCCTGAAAATTGGACTGGAAAAGACATATACCTCCATTTTGAAGGTGTTAGCGGTGCTATGTATGTATGGGTAAATGGAAAAAAAGTCGGTTATAACGAAGACAGTAAAACACCTGCTAGTTTTAACATCACCAATTTTGTTACAAAAGGCAAGAACACAGTCGCTGTTCAGGTATTACGATGGCATGACGGAAGTTATCTAGAAGATCAAGATTTTTGGAGAATTAGTGGTATCGAAAGAGATGTATTTATTTATGCTACCAACAAAGTAACTGTTAGAGATTTTAGGGTAGTTTCTGATCTAGAAAACAACTATAAAGATGGCATTTTTAATCTATCACTTCAATTAGATAATAATTCAAATGCTAATTCAAATTATACAGCCTCAATTCAATTGTTAGACGGAGAAAAAGCAGTTTATGCTGACTCAAAAACAGTTTCCATAAAAAAAGGAAGTAACACCTTGAATTTCAATACAAAACTACCTAATGTAAAAACTTGGAACGCTGAAACTCCTAATTTATATACCCTTTTAATCGAACTAAAAGATAAAAGTGGAAAAGTAACGGAATCCACGGCTATAAAAGTAGGTTTTCGAAATGTTTCCATCAAAAACAATCAGTTTTTAGTAAATGGCAAACCCGTATTAATCAAAGGGGTAAACATACACGACCATAGCGAAACCGAAGGACACGTAATTTCAGAAGAACTGACTTTGAAAGATTTAGAGTTGATGAAGCAAAATAACATCAACGCCATTCGTTGTTGCCATTTTCCTAAAAATGCTCATTTTTATAGACTTTGTGACAAATATGGTTTTTATGTAATAGACGAAGTTAATATCGAAATTCACGGTATGGGTGCCACCAATCAAGGTTTGGATGGTAACAAAGCAAAACAAGCAGTTCACCCTGCTTATTTGCCACAATGGGAAGGCACTTTTTTAGACCGAACCATCAAAATGTTCGAAAGAGATAAAAATCATCCCTGTATCGTTACTTGGTCATTAGGGAATGAAGCAGGTAATGGTCAAAACTTTTTTGCTACTTACAAATGGTTAAAAGAACACGATACCACAAGACCCACACAGTATGAAGGTGCCACAGGATATGCTAATACTGATATTCAAGCTCCCATGTATTGGTCAATAGAAAAAATGATTGAGTATGTCGAAAAGAATCAAACTCGTCCATTAATTCAATGTGAATATGTGCACTCGATGGGTAATAGTACCGGTAATTTTCAAGATTATTGGGATGTTATCGAAAAATATCCGACGATGCAAGGTGGATTTATCTGGGACTGGGTAGACCAAGGAATGCTAACCAAAAATGCTGCAGGAGAAAAATTTTGGGCGTATGGTGGCGATTTTGGCGGATTCAATTTTCAAAACGATGAAAACTTTTGTGCCAACGGAATAATTGCTCCTGATAGAACGCCACATCCTGCGTTATATGAAGTTAAAAAAGTATATCAGTATATTAAATTTAAAGCTGCAAATCTAAAAGAAGGTGAAATTGTAATCAAGAATATTTATGATTTTACCAATCTAAATCAATTTCAATTTATATGGAAGCTTTTAGAAAATGGAGTAGAAAAAGCCTCAGGAGTTTTGCCTACACTCGATATTCCTTCTCATGAAACAAAACAAGTGAAAATTGATTTGCCAAAGCTTGAAAACAAAAATGCAGAATACCATCTCAATATTTATGCTTTAAATACGATTGCTACGGATTTAATGCCATTAAATCACATTCTAGCTTTCGAGCAGTTTCAATTACCTACTGATATTACTATTGAAAAGCCAGTCGTTAAAGGAACTATTTCAATACTTCAAAAAAACACAACAACTTTAATTTCAAACACCAATTTCAAAATTGAATTTGATAATAGCAAAGGAACAATAAGCTCTTTGGATTATGGAAACGGAAACCTATTGCTTAAAGGAATTGAACCCAACTTTTGGAGAGCAACAACCGATAATGATTTTGGAGCTAAATCTCCTAAAACACTAGCAAAATGGGAACAAGCTACTAAAAATCAAGTATTAAAAGAAATTAAATTCTTGACAAATTCAAAAGAAATCAAAGTCAAAACGGATAAAAAAATCAAAGACGAACTAACCATTCAAGCGACTTTTGATTTACCAGCAGTTGGAGGACAAATTATAGTTTCCTACACCATAAATGCTTTGGGCGAAATTACGGTAAACAATCAATTAGCAAACATAAAAACAGATTTGCCCCATTTACCAAGATTTGGAAATAATTTTATCATAAAAGACGAATACCAAACCGTCAATTGGTTTGGAAGAGGACCACACGAAAATTATCAAGACCGAAAAACTTCTGCCTTGGTGGGTCAATATTCAGCAGCCGTTTCTGACTTGTACTTTGCCTACATCCGTCCTCAAGAAAATGGGTATAAAACTGAAGTACGTTGGGTAACTTTTACCAATAGTACTGGTAAAGGCATTAGAATAGAACGCCCAGATTTATTGAGTTTTAGTGCACACCATCAATACAATGATGATTTTGATGATGGCGATAAAAAAATACAACGCCATTCAACTGATATTATAAAACGGGAATTGGTAAACATCAATATTGATTATGCTCAAACTGGTGTTGGTGGAGACAACAGTTGGAGTCCTTCTGGTCTTGCTCATAAAGAATATAGAGTAAACGCTGGTAATTTAGAATATTCCTATAAGATAGTACCTATCAAATAAATTTCAATTATTAATATTTAAGTTTATGTCTAAAACGATGCTCAAATTAATTTCAATCTTCATTTTGTTGTTGATACAAAATCCTTGTAGAGCTCAAGAATCTTTTGTAAAAAACAGACAAAGTATACCTTTAGATGAATGGACATTCAAAAAAGGAAAGATTAATTATGTTGAAAAATTTTCGTTTTCAGCCAATGGATGGGAATCCGTAAAAATACCCCACACCTATTCTATGGATGCTATCGAAAATATTGGCTATTATCGAGGCGAAACATGGTATAGAACTTTCGAGGAAATACCAACTTCTATGCAAAATGAAAGGGTTTTTATTCGCTTTGAAGGCGTAGGACAAGAAGCAGAGGTTTTTGTAAACGAAAAAAAGGTAGGCAAGCATATTGGTGGATATTCCGCTTTTTGTTACGAAATCACGAATCTCGTTAAATTTGGAGAGAAAAATTTAATTGCAGTAAACGTAAGCAATGAACCAAATTTTAAAAGAATTCCAGTCAACGACAAACTGTTTAACCACTACGGGGGTATTTACAGACCCGTACAACTATTCAGCACACCCAAATGCAACATATCGCCCACATTCTATGCGTCTTCTGGCTTGTTTGTTGAACTCAAAGAGCTTACCCAAAACGAAGCAACAATAGAGATTCGAACACAGGTTTCAAACACTTCAAATCTAAAAAATGCACAGCTGGAATATACAGTAAAAGATGCTCGTGGCAATATTGTAGTATTACACAAAGAAAATTTCGAACTAAATGAAGCAAATCAAATTGCAAACTCAACGGTATTGATGAAAAATCCAATACTATGGAACGGACGTGAAAACCCACATCTTTATTCCATTGAAGCGAAACTCATCACTGAAAATTCTACTGACCGAGTAGTCCAACACTTCGGTATCAGAAAGTATTCTTTTGATGCCAACAAAGGATTTATTTTAAATAACAAACCCTATAGTTTACATGGTGTCAATATGCACCAAGAGTGGAAACAAGTGGGTCCTGCTCTAACCAAGGAATACCACCTCAAAGATATGGAGCTTGTTGATGAAATTGGAGCCACGGCATTGAGACTTGCCCATTATCAACATTCGGATATAGTTTATGACTTGGCGGATAAAAAAGGAATTCTTACTTGGACAGAAATACCTTTCGTACATGATTACAGTGGACGAGAAGGTGAAAATGCAAAACAACAATTAACCGAACTCATTCTTCAAAATTACAATCATCCCAGTATTTTTGTTTGGGGACTTTGGAATGAGGTGAGAGCCTATAAAAGTCCAGATGAGCCTTGTGTAGCCTTGACCAAAGAACTGAACGAATTGGTGCATAAACTCGACAAATCAAGACCTTCAGTCTCTGCAAGTGATGAAGGTATGGTATCCAATATGGGAAATAGTACCGACCTTCAAGCTTGGAACAAATATTTTGGTTGGTATTATGGAAATTACAAAGATATGGCTTCATGGCTTGATACTTCGCACAAAGATTTTCCAGAAAGACCATTAGCCATAAGCGAATATGGGGTCGAAGCAAATATCTATCATCAAGATGCTTCAAAGCTCGAAAAACCTGTGGGGAATTATTTTCCAGAAATGGAACAGTCCAATTATCATGAATTGACGTGGAAAATACTTAAAGACAGACCATATTTATGGGGAACTTTTGTTTGGACAATGTATGATATGTCCGTGAATGTTTGGAATAGAGGCGGAACTCCAAACATGAACCAAAAAGGATTGATAACTTATGACCGAGAAATTAAAAAAGACGCCTTCTATTTCTACAAGGCCAACTGGTCTAAAGAACCGGTATTATATATAGCAGAACGAAGAAATACAGATAGGAATTCTAATCTAACCACGGTAAAAGTGTATACCAATCAAAAAGATATTACACTCTACATCAACGGAAAAAAGGGAGATGTACGGCAACAGACTTCTGATATTCATGTCATAAAATTCAATAATGTGAATTTAGTTTCGGGAACAAATACAATATCAGTTGTGTCAAAAAACAAAAAACTAAAAGATGAGGTTGTTTGGGTTTTAAAATAAAACAAGAAGTTGTCTACTTAAAAAAACAAAGTCAAATTGAATATGAGTAATTATAAAAAAACATTCTGGAAAAAAAATATATTTCTAATTGGTTTCCTGTTTAGTTACCTTATGATGACGGCACAAACAGCATATAATAAATTTACTCCAGGCGAATTATGGCTGGATGACAAAGGAAATCATATTAATGCACATGGTGGTGGATTTTTGTATTATAATAACACCTATTATTGGTTTGGAGAACATAAAGAATCTGGAAAATTAGGGCACAAAGCTTTAGTTGGTGTCCATGTTTATAGTTCAAAAGACATCTACAATTGGAAAGATGAAGGCATAGCTTTAGCAATGGCAGATGATACCATTTCGATGTTGCAAAAAGGAAGTATTCTGGAACGTCCAAAAGTGATTTATAACAAAAAGACAAAAAAATTCGTGATGTGGTTTCATCATGAGTTGAAAGATCAAGGCTACAAAGCCGCATTTACTGGAGTTGCCGTTTCAGATAATGTAACAGGACCTTTTCGATACATCAATAGCTTTAGAATACATCCAAAAATTTGGGCTAGTAATTTTAGTCCAGCGCAACAACAAAAAGTAGTGTTAGCTACTGAACAAGGACTAGAAAAAAAACAAAAAGTCATAGACGGTATTTATATGTGTCGAGATTTTGAAACGGGTCAAATGTCGAGAGATATGACTTTATTTGTTGATGATGATCAGCAAGGGTATCACATTACGGCTTCTGAAGAAAACCAAACCCTAATAATTTCAAAGTTATCCGATGATTATTTATCACTTACCGATGATTATGTACGTGTTTTTCCAGGTGAAACGAATGAGGCACCTGCCATTTTTAAAAAAGAGGGGAAGTACCTTATGTTTTCCTCCTACACAACAGGTTGGGCTCCAAATCCTGGGCGATTAGCGGTGTCAGATACTATGATGCAAGGTTGGAAATCGCTAGAAAATCCCTGTAGAGGCACAGAAGAAGAAAACAAAACAACTTTCCGTTCACAAAGTACTTATGTTTTGCCCGTTGAAGGCAAAAAAGAGGACTATATTTTTATAGGAGACCGATGGAATCCAGAAGATCTAAAGTATAGTCGTTATATATGGTTGCCGATTCAATTCGAAAATGGAATTCCCTTTTTAAAATGGTATAAATCATGGAATTTAGATTTTTTTAATAAATAGATATTAGTCACAAACAAAGTTATGAAAACCACTTTTTTAAAAATTTACTTATTCTCTATTTTAATTGGAGCTGTTGGGATAGGTGCAAATGCTCAAGAGAAAAGACCCAATGTCCTATTTATTATCTGTGATGATTTAAATGATTATGAAGGAGTTTTTGGCGGACACAAACAAGCCTTAACACCAAATATTGACAAGTTAGCCGTTTCAGGAGTTCGTTTTGTTAATGCTCAAAGCAATGTTCCTGTATGTTCACCCTCTAGAAATTCTTTGTTTACTGGTGTTTATCCTCATGAATCTAAGGATTTTGGTTGGACTAGTCACACTAAACAAGCTGTTATTAAAAACAACAAAACAATAATGAAGTATTTTCAAGAGAACGGATATGTTACTTTGGGGTCAGGTAAACTAACTCATGAATCAGCTTCTGCTGACTGGAATCAATGGGGTATGGATTTGGCTAATAATTATGGTCCGTTTTATTTTAACGGAACAGATAAAATTGCAAATCCAAGTGTGTCAGAACCATATAATAGTATAGGTGCAGTTGATGGTTCATTTGGGCGTTTATCAGACGCAGGTATTACTAATGGTGTCAAAGGGGGAAAAGGATGGGTTTACGGATGGAAAAATGAGCCAATGCGTTACATTAATGATAATGACAGGGATCCGCTTCAAGATGAAATGCACGCTCAATGGGCAGTTAAAAAACTCCAAGAGATGGAGAATAGTGAAAACAAACAACCTTTCTTTATGGGAATTGGTTTTGTTCGTCCGCACACACCATTACACGCGCCAGATAAATATTTCGACCTGTTTCCATTGGATAAAATCGAATTGGACAAATGGTTAAAGGATGATGAGAAAGATACTTTTTATATGCAAAATATAGGAGATAAAGATGCTAATAAAAATCCCGACAAAGATGATGAAGATAAAGGAACTAAGTATTATAAGACACTCCTGAAATCCTACGGAGGCAATAGAGAAATAGCCTTGAAACATTTTCTACAAGCCTATTTAGCGTGTGTTGCCTTTGTTGATGAACAGGTGGGAGTAGTTATAGATGCCCTTAACAAAAGTAAATTTAGAGACAATACTATTGTAGTATTTACAGCTGATCACGGATGGCAAATGGGAGAAAAAAGTTATTTATTCAAAAATTCGCCTTGGGAGGAAAGTACTAGAATTCCGTTGATTATTAAAACTCCCACCACAAAAGCAGGGCAAAAAGTAGAACACCCGGTATCTTTGATAGACATTTTTCCAACCTTAATCGATTTAGCTTCCTTAAAAGGATCTACTAAAAAGAATGATGAAGGAGGAAATTTGGGAGGGCATAGCTTAAGACCTTTTTTAGAAAAATCCAATACAAAAAAATGGAAAGGACCTAATGGTGCTTTGACTCTTGTAGGAAACTTTGGAAATTCAATCCCAGTCGAAAAACAAAACTATTCCTATAGAACTTTAGAATGGCGTTATATAAAATATTCAGATGGGAATGAAGAATTATACGATCATCGAATTGATCCGTATGAATGGAACAATATAGCGGCGGATACAAAAAACAAGAAAATTAAAAAGGGGTTAGAAAAAGAAATGAACCGAATTATTGGAATTAATTAAATAGAAATGAAAAAGAACAGAATTATAGTAAGTATTTTAATTTCTTGTCTCTTCCGATGGTATGGATACAGTCAAAGTGTGCAAAAACCAAACATTATCATCATTTTAGCGGATGATTTAGGCTATGCCGATGTTGGATTTAATGGATGCAAAGATATTCCAACACCCAATATAGATCGAATTGCTACAAATGGTGTGAAATTTACAAACGGTTATGTTACCTTCTCGGTATGTGGACCAAGTAGAGCAGGACTTTTAACGGGGCGTTACCCACAACGTTTTGGTTATGAACGAAACCCACAGTATCGTCCCCATGACCCCAATATGGGCTTACCAAAAGAAGAAATGACACTTGCCGAATCCTTAAAACAAGTAGGCTATACTTCTGGAATTATTGGTAAATGGCATCAAGGAGCAGATATTTCGAATCATCCATTGAACCGTGGATTTGATGAATTCTTTGGGCATTTAGGTGGTGGTCACCGGTATTTCCCTGAGGAATTGACAATAAGAGACAGTTACGCTGTTGATAACGACGAAGGAATGAGCTATAAAACTTGGATTATGAGAAATCATGAACCCATACAAACCAAAAAATATTTGACCGACGAATTTTCGGATGAAGCAGTTCGCTTTGTTGAAAGACACCAAAAAGAACCTTTCTTTTTGTATTTATCATACAATGCTCCGCATTCGCCACTTCAAGCTACTCAAGAATATTTAGATCGTTTTCCGAATATCAGTGATAAAAAACGAAAAACATACGCCGCGATGGTCAGTGCTCTTGATGATGGTGTTGGTAAACTTTTAGATAAATTGGAGTCTTTAAATTTAGATGAAAATACGTTGGTGTATTTCTTATCTGATAATGGTGGTCCAGAAAAAGATAATGCGTCTGATAATGGTGTTTTGCGTGAAGGGAAATCATCTATTTATGAAGGTGGTTATCGAGTGCCCTTTGCCATGCAATGGAGAGGAACAGTTAGTCCAGGAGTGTATGACAATCCAATTTCATCACTAGATATTTTTGCCACCATTTCAGCACTATCTAAAGCACCTGTCAGGAAAGACCGTCCATTAGATGGGGTTAATATAATTCCTTATATAACAGCTAAAAATAAGGGACTACCGCATGAAATGATATACTTAAGAAAATTTGATGAAAAGGGGTATTCTGTTCGATACAAAGACTTGAAATTAGTTTTAAAAAAGGATGGTGTTCCTCAACTGTATAATTTGAAAATAGATATTGGAGAACTAAATGATATTGCAAAAGACTATCCTAAAGAAGTAAAAAAAATAGATTTAATTCGTAAAAAATGGAACTCTCAATTAATCGAACCTATTTTTGGAGGTTTGAAAATAGGTAAAGAATCAAAAACAAAAGATAGCAATAACGATAATTAAACAATAATGAGAACACTAAAAAAATACTTTCTTTTTGTAGCTTCCCTACTAATAACAACTACAGCCTTTTGCCAAGTAAGACTTCCAAAATTAATTAGTGATAGTATGATTTTACAGCGAGACACCAAAATTAAAATTTGGGGTTGGTCGGCTCCTGAAGAAAAAATTTCATTAAATTTCATCAATAAAACCTATAAAATTAAGGCAAATAAAAATGGTGAATGGGAATTGCAATTGCCCAATCAAAAAGCTGGAGGGCCATATATAATGAAGATTACGGCTAGTAATAGCATTGAAATCAAGGATATTTTGATTGGTGATGTTTGGCTCTGCTCGGGTCAGTCTAATATGGCGATGACTGTGGAACAAGTGCGAGAATTGTATGAAAATGACATTGCTAATGCTGAAAATAAATATATTCGCAATTTTGAAGTTCCTAGAGAATACGAATTCATTAGTCCTAGAACAGATTTAAGTGGTGGTTCGTGGAAAGTAGCGAATCCTTTAAATGTTTTAAAATTTTCAGCTACGGCTTATTTTTTTGCAAAGGAACTCTATGCAAAATACCAAATCCCAATAGGAATGATTAATTCTAGTTACGGCGGCACCCCTATTCACGCTTGGATGAGCGAGGACGCCTTGAAACCTTTTCCAACTAGTTATAACGAAATTGCAGCCTTAAAAAAACCTGAGTTTGTAAAAAGTATCGAAAACAAAGATATCGAACTAGAAAAAAATTGGAATATAAACCTTGTAATGAATGATGAAGGTCTTGCTTCTAAACGCAATTGGATTTCTAATTCAACAAATACTGCAGACTGGCAAGAAGCAAAAGTACCCGGACTTTGGAATGGCACTTCATTGGAAAAAGTGAATGGTGTGGTTTGGTACAAAAAAGAAATCGAGGTTACTAAAAAAATCGCTTCTAATGAGTCTATACTAAAATTAGGAACTATAATGGGAGCCGATTCTACTTATGTAAATGGGAAATTAGTGGGCAATGTAAAAGATCAATGGTCATCAAGAAAATACCAAATTCCAGCCAACACATTTGTAGAAGGTAAAAACACTATTACTGTTCGATTAGTTAAAAAAAGAGGAAATGGAGGGTTTGTAGAAGGCAATAAATATGCTCTAGAAAGTAATGAAGAAACAATTGATTTGACTGGAATATGGAAATACAAAATAGGTGCTAATTTAGATGCGTTGCCAAACACAGTAAATTTAAGATGGAAACCCACTTCTTTGCACAACTCGATGATTCAACCTTTAAAAAAATATGCTGTCAAAGGAGCAATCTGGTATCAAGGCGAAGGAAATGCAGGAAAACCAAAAGAATATGGGCAACTACTACCAACGCTTATTGGAGAACTTAGAAGTGTTTTTAATAATCCAAATATGCCTTTTTTATATGTTCAATTGCCTAATTATCAAGTTGTAAAACCCAATCCATCAGAAAGCAATTGGGCACTTTTGAGAGAAACGCAGTTGCAAACATTATCCGTACCCAATACTGGAATGGCAACTACCATTGATGTTGGCGAATGGAACGATATTCATCCCCATAAAAAGAAAGATGTTGGAACACGTTTAGCATTCGTGGCACAAAACCTAGTGTATGGCGACTCAAAAGTTATTTGCTATGGTCCAAAATATGAATCGATGCAAATTGAAAAAGACAAAATTATACTATCTTTTTCAACCTTTGGAAGTGCATTACAATTTAAAGGAGAAGGAACGTACACCAATTTTGCTATTGCTGGCGAAGACAAGAAATTTGTATGGGCAGAGGCTAAAATAGAAAATGGGAAAATTATTGTTTGGAGCAAAGAAATCCAAAATCCAGTGGCAGTAAGATATGCTTGGGCAGATAATCCAGAAGGTGAAAAATTATTCAATACAGAAGGTTTGCCGGCTTCGCCTTTCAGAACTGATTCTTGGTAATCAACTAAATTTAGTATCAGACACTCCACAATCAAAATAAAAACAAACACATATAATATTTAATCTATTAACATCATGAAAAAAACCCTATTTTTTATTTTTTTAATTAGCATTGCATTTCAAGCAAAAGCTCAAGAAAGAACCAAACAGAGAGAAGTACAATTGCTAGACTCTGGTTGGCGTTTTCTAAACAAAGAGATTACAACTCCAATAAATTCGATAGATGATTCATCTTGGCAAACCGTAACCGTTCCTCACGATTGGGCTATTGCAGGACCTTTCGATATGACTATTGATATGCAAAAAGTTACTGTCATTGAGGACGGAGACCGAGGCGCAAAATTAAGAACAGGAAGAACAGGTGCTTTGCCTTGTTTCGGAATTGGTTGGTATCGCAAAAATTTACCTGTTTCTAAAGCTGATGATGGCAAACGCGTTTTTGTAGAGTTTGATGGAGCTATGAGTCGTTCCAAAGTTTATTTGAATGGGGTTTACGTAGGCGAATGGCCTTATGGCTATTCTTCTTTTTCGTTTGAATTGACAAAATATATTCAGTTCGGAAAAGAGAATGTTTTATCCGTTCGACTTGAAAACAAAGAAGAGTCCTCCAGATGGTATGCTGGTGCAGGAATTTATAGAAATGTGAGATTGGTAAAAACGGCTCCAGTAAAAATAGCACAATGGGGAACTTACATCACCACGCCTGTTGTTAGCGATAAAAAAGGAGAAGTAAACATCAAAACCGAAATTGATGGCAATGTAGAATTGAATCTGATTACCGAAATCTATGATGCTAAAGGAAAAAAAGTGGGAACCGCGACATCTACCAAAAAAGCGGATGGAAATTCAACTTTGGAACAACTAATAAAAGTAAATAAACCTAATTTATGGAGTGTTGAAACCCCAAATTTATATACGGCTATATCAAAAATCTATGTTGGCAAAATTCAAAAAGACGAATACAAAACAGTCTTTGGTTTTAGAACTATTCGTTTTGACAAAGACAAAGGATTTTTTCTGAATGGTAAATCTCTAAAGTTTAAAGGCGTTTGTCTTCATCACGATTTAGGACCAATTGGTACAGCTGTAAATTATCGTGCCACCGAACGTCAACTAGTTATGATGAAAGAAATGGGAGTAAACGCCATTCGTACTTCGCACAATCCACCCTCATTAGAATTACTAAAAATATGTGATAGTATTGGTCTTATGGTGCAAGTAGAAGCTTTTGACGAATGGAAAAGCGGCAAAAACATTAATGGATATGGGGAATTTTTTGACGAATGGGCCGAAAAAGATTTAACAGCGATGATAAAAAGAGATAGAAACCATCCGTCTGTTGTGATGTGGAGTATTGGAAACGAAATTAGAGAACAAACGATGCCAGAAGGTGCTAAAATAGCAAAATTCTTGACCAAAATTAGTCATGATTTAGACCCTACACGCCCTGTTTCGGCAGGATTCAATGTTCATAATGCGGCCATCAAAAATGGTTTGGCTACCGAGGTGGATTTGGTCGGTTTTAATTATAAACCTAATGATTATCTCAAAAAGCATAAGGAATTCCCCAATTTTACCATTTATGGAAGCGAAACCGCTTCAACGGTTAGCTCACGTGGGGTGTATAAATTCCCAGTAATCGAAACCAAAAAAGCTTGGTACACAGATTATCAATTGTCAAGTTATGATTTAGAATCTTGTAGTTGGGCTACAACACCTGATTTTGAGTTTCAATATCAAGATGATTTAGAATTTATCTCGGGAGAATTTGTCTGGACAGGATTTGATTATCTGGGCGAACCATCCCCTTATAACGAAGGAACTCCTGCCAAAAGCTCATATTTTGGAATTGTAGATTTGGCTGGTTTACCCAAAGATCGATATTATTTGTACCAAAGCAAATGGAGCGAAAAACATGTATTTCACGTGCTTCCGCATTGGACTTGGCCAGAGCGTTTGAATCAAAAAGTGCCTGTTTATTGTTACACTAATTATCCTAAAGCAGAGTTGTTTGTCAACGGTAAAAGCATGGGAGTGAAACAAAAAGACAAATCAAATACTTACACTCGTTATCGTTTGATGTGGGACGACGTGATTTATGAGCCTGGAGAAATAAAAGTGATTGCTTATGATAAGGATAATAAAGCGGTTGCAGAACAAGTAATTCGTACCGCTGGAGAAACCTACTCTATCAGACTTACTGCCGATAGAAACAAAATTAAGTCCGACGGAAAAGATTTGTCTTTTGTTACCGTTGAAATACTAGACAAGGACGGAAATTTATGTCCAAAAGCATCTAATTTATTATTTTTTGATGTAAGCGGAGCAGGTAAATTGAAAGCAATTTGTAATGGGGATCCAACCGATCAAACCGCATTTGTGTCTAAATATATGCGAACCTTCAGCGGAAAAATGGTGGCTGTAATCGAATCAGATACTAAAGCAGGAGAAATTGTATTGAAAGTTTCAGGTGGATTGTTAAAACCTCAAGAAGTTAAGATTTCAACTGATAATTTTTAAAGTAAAACCACCAATTTTACAGTAAACTAAATTCAGATATCCTAATTGAACTCTAATTTGTCATTCTGACGCAGGAAGAATCTCAAGTTAGTTGTTCAAGTTACATGAAAATTTTACTGTGTCAAAATTACAATTACCTATTTACTTTACAATGGTAGCATAACTTTAATAAAACAATAAATAATACTTTTTCAAATTCTGAAAAATATAAATGAAATGAAAAAAATAATAGTATTAGTCGCAATATTTTTAGTTGTTTTAACCACTGGATGCAAAGCAAAAAAAGGAGATTACTCAACCAGTGAAAGTATCTTTGTTGACAAAGCAACGCCAAAAACCGCAACTCCTTTTTTGATGATGGATTCAAAATCCAACAAAACAGAAAAAAAGGATTGGAAACTCGTTTTTTCGGATGAATTTAATGATAATAAAATAGACACCACCAAATGGACGATTGAAAAAAACCAGAAAAAACGTGTTGACGTTATGCTTTATGCTGACGAAAATCAGGTGGAAGAAAAAGAGGGTAAAGTGTTTATATATTATAGAAAATCGGCAATAAATGACACCACCTATATGGCGGGTAGGTTCAATTCTCAAAGGAAATATGCTCCAACTTATGGTTATTTTGAATCCAAAATACATTTAGTAAAACCCAATGGCTATCAAATGGCTTTTTGGATGATGCCCGAAGGAGAGGGAATGAAATCAACACAGCAACCCGAGGGAACTGCCAATGATGGAGCCGAAATTGACATCGTTGAAGGAAACAAATTAGATGCTTATTCTAACGGTTTGCATTGGGATGGCTATGCAAAACCAGCACACAAATCAAATGGAGCACTCACAAAAATGCCTAGCATCCATGAATCAGAATACCATATTTATGGTTTTGAATGGACTCCAACGTATTTGAAATTTTATTATGACGGGCAACTGGTAAGAGAAATGACAGACCCAAAGTTAATACCTCAAGTAGCTCATTTTATTTACTTTTCAGGAAGTTGTTTTGGAAAAAGTGATTGGGTCAATGGCGATGTTCGTACTAATGAATTTATTCAAAATGGTGGAGTTGATAAAGCATATATTGATTATGTAAGAGTGTATCAAACAGAGAAAATCAAATAAATTAATACAAATAGAAAAACAGATAGAAAAACAGATAGAAACCATGAAAATAACAAATCAACTCTTTTTTGGAACCTTAGCAGTATTGCTACTTTATTCTTGTGCTCCAAAAAAATCAATTTCAGTAGCAGCAAAAAGAACAACTCCCAATGTAATTTTTATTATAGCTGACGATTTGGGTTATGAAGATATTGGAGTTTATGGAAGCAGCTTTTATGAAACTCCCAACCTGGATCAATTGGCAAACAACTCCATCCGATTTACCAATGGATACGCCAACTGTCCGGTATGTTCTCCTTCTCGCTCCAGTTTTCAAACGGGTAAATATCCAGTTAATACAGGTGTTACCGATTGGATAAAAGGTCGAAAAGTAGAAGTAGGCACCACTCCCAATGACCGATGGATTGTCCCAGATACCGAATATGATATGAAATTGAGTGAAACTACCATTGCCGAAGCCCTGAAAGCAAAAGGCTATACTACAGCTTTTTTAGGAAAATGGCATCTTGGAGAAACAGCTGCATTCTGGCCCGAAAACCAAGGCTATGATGTCAACATTGGAGGATGGAGCGCAGGTGGACCTCAACATTCTAAAGGGAGTAATGGTTATTTTTCCCCTTACGGAAATCCAAGACTCAAAGATGGACCAGAGGGAGAATATTTGCCTGAGCGATTGACAAATGAAGCCATTTCAATTTTAAAATCGAATACGGATAAACCTCTTTTTATGTGTTTGTCGTACTATTTGGTTCACACAAAGCTACAAGCTAAAGCAAATGATATAGCCATTTTTAAGCAAAAAAGAGCTAAATTAGGAATTACAGAAGACCAAGAATTTATAAAATCTGCACATTGGATGGAATCTGCTTCAGGTGATTCAAAAAATTATAAGGAACGCATAAAACAAGCTAATCCAACCTATTCAGCGATGATAAAAGCATTGGATGATAATGTGGGCAGATTGATAAGTCATCTAAAACAAACAGGAACTTACGACAATACGCTTATTATTTTTGTTTCTGATAATGGAGGCTTATCCACTGCCGAAGGTTCGTCAACCTCAAACCTGCCCTTAGCAAAAGGAAAAGGATGGATGTATGAAGGCGGTATCAGAGTTCCATTTATCATAAAACCACCGCAATTAAAAAAGGCTAGTGTTATCAATATGCCAGTATCGGGAGTAGATTTTTTTCCTACTATTATGGGGTATACTACGAATACAGATAATGTTTCTGGTGTAGATGGAATGAATTTAAAACCAATTATAGACGAAGGGAAAGAGACCAATGGACGTCCGTTGTTTTGGAATTATCCTCACTATTCTAATCAAGGTGGAAACCCTTCGAGTGCTATTCGTTTGGGTGATTTTAAATTAATTCATGATTTAGAATTAGATACTTATGAATTGTATAATCTAAAATCAGACCTAGGCGAAACTAAAAATCTTGCTTCAACTTTACCCGAAAAAGCAGCTTCACTAAAGGAAATGTTGAATGATTGGATTGCTAAAAATTACGACAAAAAATTGGAACCCAATCCAACTTGGAATGGTAGCGATTTGAAATAAACAACTATGAAAAAAGAATCAATTTTAATCGTCCTGTTTTTTCTTGGACTTAATCTTTCTGCTCAAATCAAACCTGAGGTGAATACAAAAACAAATGAAGCCTTGCAAACTGCAGCTGTACTTGAAGCTCCTAAGGGGGAAACCTCAAAAGAACTTGAACTTTCTGCCAATGATATGCAATGGTGGCGCGATGCCAAATTTGGGATGTTTATCCATTGGGGGTTGTACTCTATTGTTGGCAAAGGCGAATGGTATATGTTCAATAAAAGTGTCGATGTACGAGAATATAGAAAGTTAAAGGACGAGTTTACTGCCGAAAAATTCAATGCCAAAGACTGGGCTCAATGCGCCAAAGATGCCGGAATGAAATATATGGTAATGACTTCGCGTCATCACGATGGTTTTTCGTTGTGGGACAGCCCGAGTAGCTATGACAATTTCACCAGTATCAACAGTGCTGCCAAAAAAGATTTTGTATTGGAATATACAACGGCTTGTCGAGAAGCTGGCTTGAAAGTAGGATTGTATTATTCCCCACTCGACTGGCGTTTTCCAGGCTATTTCTTCCCGGATATGTATCGTGAAAATGCAGAACAACTCAAAGCTCAAACCTATTCACAAGTGGAAGAATTGATGAAAAATTATGGAGAAATTGATGTTTTGTGGTATGATGGCGGTGGCGATGATTGGTTAGGATTGGGCGGACTGGAATGGAAAGGCAAAGAAGCATGGGGTCGCCGTCCTAAAAATGAAAAATACAAAGGAAAACCTCTTTTTGAACCTTTGAAACTTAATACCATGGTACGCCAATTCCAACCAAAAGTCGTTATGAACGACAGATCGGGATTTGTGGGAGACTTTACCTCACGCGAACATGCTGTAGGTGATTTTGACAATCAAAAACCCTGGGAAAAATGTGGAACTTTATCGGCTGGATGGGGGTATATGTCTGCTCGTACCGAACCACTTTCTTTAAAAAAGATTCTCGGACAACTCTCCAATATTGTTTGTCGTGATGGCAATTATTTATTAAATGTTGGTCCACGACCTGATGGTCAAATAGAACCATCGCAAGTGGCGCGTTTGAAAGAAGTTGGTCAATGGTTAAAACTGTATGGCGAATGTATTTATGGAACGCATGGAGGACCGATATTGCCTACCGCAAATTATGGAGCAACTTCCACTTCAAAGGCAATTTATATCCATGTTTGGGAATGGCCTGCGGATGGTAAAATTACAATCGCTGGATTAAAAGGGATTAAGTCCGGTAAACCTTTAACCGCTGATAATGTTTTGGTTGCTGTAAAGAATGATACTGTGGTGTTGAGTTGCGACAAGGTCAATCCAGATAGTTCTCTGACTGTTATTAAACTGAAACTATAAAAAAATGACTACAAGAATCAAAGCCATAATAATAGCATCACTAATTTGTTTCCAAATTTTTGGACAAAATATAGTAAACCAAAATACAATTTCAACAAGTTTTGTAGATCCCAATACACCTGAAAATGCACAACCTCTTGGTATTGGTGGTAATTGGAATTTAGATTTTAGTGACGAATTTAATGATACTCAACTTAATCCTTTAAAATGGAATACAACTATAAGTAACACTTCCAGAGGAGCAAGAACTAATTTAGGAGTAACAAATTGGTGGTGGAAATCACAGAACGCATTTTTGAATGGAACAGGAGACTTAGTGCTTAGAGGAACAAAAGTGAATAGTACTACCATGTATTGCGGAAGTGTTGATAGTAAAGACCTTTACGAACCAACTTATGGCTATTTAGAAGCGCGAATACTAGTTGCTGAAACTGCTAAAGGAAATCATACTGCTTTTTGGCTTCAAGGACATAATCAAGGAAATGTAGATAATTCGGCCGCCGATGGTGCCGAAATAGATATTTTTGAATCGGCTTGGGTAAGCAATAATACAGGCATAGCAATTCATTTTGACGGGTATGGCAGCTCTAAAAAAAACTATGGATTTTCTTATAATGCATTAAATATACACAATGGCTATCATGTTTTTGGGTTGCTTTGGACGGCTACATTTTTAGAAGTTTACTATGATGGAGTAAAAGTTGTGTCCAAAAATGCTAGCAGATCCTCAACTTTAACAGTAGACACAAATGGCTATCCTATAGTGCCACAAGTGCCAGAATGGTTATGGCTTTCGGTTGGAGCTAGCTTTGGAGATGGTGATTTTCAAAGTCAAGCAGTGGGAACGTTATCGGATGCTTTGGTTGATTATGTTCGAGTTTATAAGTCAGCGACTCCATTAGGAGTTAATACTAATAGTGTTGATGAAAAATTCATACTATATCCTAACCCAACAAAAAACACAATTACTATTAAGTCCAAGGAAACAGACTATTCACTTCGGGTATATGACTTAAATGGAAGACTGATAGTAAACACTAAAAAAGTACAAGACAATACAATTGATGTCAGTTCACTTGCTAAAGGCACTTATTTTTTTAAACTTCTTTCAAAGGAAAGAGTTAGCGTTCAAAGAGTGATTATTGAATGATTAAATTGTTGGTTTTACTGGAACTGTTGTAAAAAAGTACACTGACCTGTGTCTGTATTAATCTATGTTCCAATCTATGATTAGCAAAGCTAATCATTCGCACAAATACCTGAAGAACCAATTGTTTAATGGTCAAAATATTATTCGTTAATCATTTTTAGAAAATCATTTTCAGAAATGATAGGAATATTTAGTTTCACAGCTTTGTCTAGTTTTGAAGGTCCCATATTAGCTCCTGCTACAACGTAATCTGTTTTGGCAGAGATGGAACTCCCTACTTTACCACCATTATCTTCAATTGCTTTTTTTAAATCGTCTCTCGAAAATTGCTCGAAAACACCCGAAACAACAAAGGTTTTACCAGAGAGTTTATCGGTAGCATTTAGATTTACAACTTGAATACATTCGAATTGTAAACCTTGACTCTTCAATCGTTCAATAGTGTTTTTATTTTCTTGATTTTCAAAAAAATCAATCACACTATAGGCAATCCGCTCCCCTATTTCATCAACCAATACAAGATCCATAAAAGAGGCTTGACTTAGTGCGTCAATATTTTGGTAATGTTGCGCTAATTTTTTGGCTACTGTCTCTCCAACAAAACGGATTCCAAGGGCATATAAAACACGTTCAAAGGGAATTGATTTTGATTTTTCAACACCATTAATCAAATTTTCGGCAGATTTCTGAGCCATTCTATCCAAAGGAAGAATTTGTTCTACTGTCAACTCATATAAATCGGCATAATTTTGAACCAAGCCATTTTTATACAACAAAGCCACTGTTTCGCCACCTAAACCCTCAATATCCATTGCTTTTCTAGAAATAAAATGCTGTATCCTGCCTATAATTTGTGGCGGACATCCATAAAAATTAGGACAATAATGATTGGCTTCACCTTCAGAACGAATCAATTCCGTTTGACATTCTGGACAATGGGTAATGTATTTTGTAGGCTCTGAATTGTCTGGCCGTTTGTTTAAATCAACCGCAATTATTTTCGGGATAATCTCCCCACCTTTTTCCACAAAAACGGTATCACCAATGCGAATATCCAACTTTTCGATTTGGTCGGCATTATGCAAAGATGCCCGTTTTACGATGGTTCCGGCTAGTTGAACAGGCTCTAAATTAGCTACGGGAGTAATGGCTCCAGTTCGTCCTACTTGAAAAGAAATTGAATTTAATTTTGTTGAAACTTGTTCCGATTTGAATTTATAGGCAATCGCCCAACGGGGGCACTTGGCGGTATAGCCTAATTCGTCTTGATGTTGATACGAATTGACCTTAACCACAACTCCATCGGTTTCATACGGTAAAAAATGACGTTGAACATCCCAATGGTCAATAAACTCGAAAACTTGTTCTAGATTCATAGCCAACTTGGCTTCCATAGGCACTTTAAAACCCCAATTTCTAGCAGTTTCTAAACTTTCAAACTGAGAATTAAATGGGAGTTTATTACCAACAATAAAGTACAACAAGCAATCCAAAGGTCTTTTGGCAACTTCAGCACTATCCTGTAATTTTAAACTTCCCGAAGCCGTGTTTCTAGGATTGGAATAAGGTGTTTCTCCCAACTCAACTAACTCCTGATTCATTTTTTCAAAACCTGCAAAAGGGAGAATTATTTCACCCCTTACATCAAACGTTTCAGGATAATTTCCTTTTAATGTTAACGGTATTGATCTGATCGTTTTTATATTATTAGTAACATCGTCTCCCTGCATACCATCACCTCGTGTAACAGCTCGTTTTAGCTTTCCATTTTCATACCTAATGCTTATGGATGCTCCGTCGTATTTTAATTCACAGGTGTATTCTAAGTCTACATCTCCCAACACTTTTTGAATTCGCTTTTCCCACTCCACTAATTCTTCTTTCGAATAAGAATTATCAAGAGAATACATTCGATATTCGTGTTTAATGGTTTCGAAGTTTTTAGTTATGGCTCCACCCACACGTTGAGTTGGTGAATTTTCATCAAAAAAATCGGGATGATTATTTTCTAATTCTTGTAGTTGCTTTAATTTCAAATCAAAATCAAAATCAGAAATGGTAGGCGAATCCAAAACATAATAATTGTGATTATGTTGATTCAATTCGGCTCTTAATTTTTGAATTGTATGATGAACATCCATAAAAATAAATTGGTTATTTTAGTACTTTTAATAAAAGACTAAAATAACCAATTTTATAGAATATAAGACAGAATTACGATTCAATAATCGAAATAATTTGTTTGAATAATTGTCCGTCACTCAAAATGGAGCCTTGTTGAATCAATTCAAAAATAGAACTATTGCGTTCTTCGGTAAATACTTTTTTACCAGTTTTAATTTCGATAGTATCTGTAAACAAGTTATCACTAAACCATTGCAAGCCTTCTTTTGTCAAAAAATTGATTTCAGGTACTAATGATTTCAAAACGATTGATTTAATATACGTGTCATAGCACTGAAAAAGAAAAATATGGTTTTTAGAAAAATGTTCTAAATATTCAGCGCGACCTAGAACACCTTCCCAAACTAAATCGGAAAAAACATCTAGCTCCTGTTCTGCGACTTCTGGTTTTTCAACTTTTATCTTATCCCATTCCGCTTTATCAATGGCTTGAGTTGCCAAAAAATTCACAAATTCAGGATGCAATTCTTCAAATTGCTCTTTGGTAAGTCTTGAGTATTTCATTATTTGTCATTGCGAGGCACGAAGCAATCTCATTAATTATTAATCATTTGTCTAAAGCGATGTGATTGCTTCGTGCCTCGCAATGACATCAAAAAAAAATCCCGACTTTCATCGGGATTCTATTCTATAAAAAATAAAATTATGATTTTTCAGCAATAATTTCATACGGTAATTCAACGATCACATCTCTGTGAAGTCTGATGCTTGCAGCATATTTACCTGTTCTTTTTACGATACCACTAGTGATAAATTTTCTTTCGATTGATTGACCCGCTTTTTCTAAAGACTCAGCAATATCAATATTCGTGATAGATCCAAAAAGTTTTTCACCACCCGCTTTTGCGAAAATTTTAATCTCTAATGCTTTCAAGGTTTCCGCCAATGCTTTTGCATCGTTTACTACCTTAGCTTCTTTATGCGCTCTTTGTTTAAGATTTTCAGCCAATACTTTCTTTGCAGAAGGAGTTGCTAATTGTCCATGACCTTGTGGAATCAAAAAGTTACGTCCATAACCATTTTTTACTGTAACCACATCGTCTTTAAAACCTAAATTTTGAACGTCTTTTTTTAATATAATTTCCATGTTGTTGTCCTTTGTTATTAGAAGTTAGTCCCGCTGTAGCGGGACAACAACTGTTGTTTAATAAATTATTTTAGTAAATCAGCTACATAAGGCATTAATGCCAAATGACGAGCTCTTTTAACAGCTACTGATACTTTTCTTTGGTATTTCAATGAAGTACCTGTTAAACGACGAGGAAGAATTTTTCCTTGCTCATTTACAAATTTCAATAAGAAATCGGCATCTTTATAATCGATATACTTGATACCTGATTTTTTGAAACGACAATACTTTTTGATTTTATTGATTTCGATATTTAAGGGAGTAAGATATCTGATATCTCCGTCTTTTTTTCCTGAAGCAGATTGTTGTAATGTTGCCATAATGATTACGCTTTTGTAGATTTTAATTTGGTTCTTCTTCTTTCAGCCCAAGAAATAGCGTGCTTGTCTAAACTTACAGTTAAGAAACGCATAACACGCTCATCACGTCTAAATTCTGTTTCAAAAGCAATAAGAACTTCTCCTGCTACTTTGAATTCGAATAAATGGTAAAAACCACTTTTCTTGTTTTGAATTTCGTAGGCCATTTTTTTAAGACCCCAATCTTCTTTCGATACCATTTCGGCTCCTCTAGATGTAAGAAAATCTTCAAATTTGCTTACTGTTTCCTTTACCTGAACTTCAGATAAAACGGGATTTAAAATGAAAACAGTTTCATAATGATTCATAAATTTTTATTTAAAATTAATTTGGGCGC
>JANMZS010000072.1:0-1705 GCA_031383535.1 Flavobacterium sp. | reverse complement strand
TTTTTATATGTGCGTTGAATACACTATAAATATACTGATTTTCAGCCTATTAATCTAATTTTAAAGAAGAAATTTCTTTCTTTTTTAGTTGGTTTTTCAACCCTTGATTCGCATTATTAGTAAAACTTATTCACAAACCGCCACTTATTCTTTCAGAACAAAAACAAATGAAGAAAAGACTATTAAGGGACAACAATATATTTTAAAACTGTCATTAAGCTGTTTAAGAAAAAGTTTAAATTATAAAGACGTCAATGTTTTTCTGACTTATGGAAATGAAAAAGTTGCAGGAGAAATATATTGGACAAAATATAATAATTTAAATTTTCAAAATTCCGACGGGACTACTTCTAAAATGCAAATGTTAACACCAGCCAATGACTTTCTTACTTTCAATAATGTTTTGGAGCAAGGGAAAACATCTTTCTTTTATTTAAGTTTTATTGTGCCAAATAAAAATGGCGCTATTCTTTATGATAAGCTTGAGTTAGAATTTGTAAAACCAAATGGTAAAAAAATAAATGTTGAAATATTTGAAATTGATGAGAAACAATACTTTTTTGACGAAAACTTAATAAAAAATTAACGCCACAAACTTCTACAGCCGACCTCGTACCCGCTGTACTATCAGACCGTCGGTAGTAATTATTTGAAAACTAAATAGTTCAAAAAGAAAATTTTATCTAAATTTGAAACATGAATTTAATAAACAGACATATTGATGAGTTCGTTTCACTTTGTAATCAACACAATGTGGACAAAATGTATCTATTTGGTTCTGCTACAACGCCAAATTTTAATGAAGATAGTGATATCGATTTTTTAGTAAAATTTAAAACGATAGACAGTAACGATTATTTTGATAATTATCTACACTTTAAAGAAAATCTGATGGAGCTTTTTGGACGTGATATTGATTTATTGGAAGAACAAGCTTTGAGAAATCCAATTTTAATAAATTCCATAAACAAATCAAAAGAGCTTGTGTATGGATGAAAGAATCTTAAAATGGTTATATGATGTAAAACTATCAATTGAAGAAATTGATAGTTTTTTCGAAGGTCAAGAAAGAAATATTTTTAAGTATAAAAATAGCTTGATTCTTAAAAGAGCCGTCGAAAGAAATCTTGAAATAATTGGAGAAGCAATCAATCGAATTAAACAGCGAGACCCCGAATTTCTTAAAAAAATTTCCGAAGCAAATTCAATTATTGGTTTGAGAAATCATGTTATACATTCCTATGACACTATTTCTGATGAAAACATTTGGTCAATATTGACAAATCATCTTCCAAAACTAAAAAGTGAAGTTAACGCACTTATTGAAAAATTATAACTACCGATAAATATGCAACAACTAGGGCTAGTTTTCGGTTCCCAATCTGCTATTACTTTTAACTTAGCAAAGTTAAAACTCCATTGACTAGAAAATAATAAACTTTCCCAACTTATTCTCTTAGTTCTATTTCTTTCCGTAGCTTTGTTAGACTTTCAATTTTCAAATTATGAAATCGCCTTAATATATTGCTGTTTAAAACACCAACGAAAATAAGGCGATAACATATTCCGATAAAAAACAAATAACATATATGACAACTGATAAATGAAAATTTACATATATGAAACCAGACTTATTTCAAGCTCCAGATTATTACCACCTTGACGAATTATTGACAGACGAACATAAATTAGTTCGTGATGCGGC